>CADDZN010000011.1 GCA_902812375.1 bacterium
GATCTCGTTGTTGACGCCCGGTCTCAGGAAACCACTGATCGAAGGATCCCAATTGCCGAGGTTCGAGCGATAGGTCACGAGCGCATCGAGCTGAACTCTTTCGTCGCCGAGATTGAGCTGCGGCCCTCAGGGAAGAGAGAGCCCGTTCACGCGATCGTACGTCGGAATTCGAACACCGAATCCGAGTGGAAGCGATATCGGTGACTCGTGATACTCGACATACGAGGTGTCCGCGGCGGTCGTCGTGGTCGTGTCCTGCGCGAGCGCAGCGCAGGGAATGCCCGCAGCCAGCAGAAAAATCCACGATTTCGTGCCTCTCATTGATATAAGCTCAGAAAGTTTTTCAGGATCTCCTTGCCATGCTGAGTAAGAATCGATTCGGGGTGGAACTGAACGCCCCAGACCGGATGCTGCCTGTGCTTCACGGCATGGATCTCGGTGGCGTCATCCTGCGAACGGGCGATCACTTCCAGCTCGTTCGGCAGCGAGGTCGGGTCGACCACCAGAGAGTGGTAGCGCATGACCTCGAGCGGACTCTCGATATTCTCGAAGATGCCACGCCCATTGTGGGTCACGCGAGATGTTTTCCCATGCATCAACGCCCGAGCGCGGACCACTTTTCCGCCGTAAGCTTCGCCGATCGCCTGATGACCGAGGCAGACACCGAGCGTCGGTATCGACTTCCCCCATCTCCGAACGGCCGCGACGGTAATGCCCGCGTCCGAGGGAGTGCATGGGCCAGGTGAGATCACGAGCCGGGTGACACCCATCGCGCCGATGTCATCAACGGAGATTTCATCGTTGCGCCTGACGGCGGGCTGCTCACCGAGCTCCCCGAGGTATTGCACCAGGTTATAGGTGAACGAGTCATAATTATCGAGGACGAGCAGCATCAGTAATATTAAGCGCGCGGATGAAATTGTTTGTGAACGCTGCGCAGATATTCGCGATCAATATGGGTGTAAATCTGGGTCGTGGAGATGTCGACGTGTCCGAGCATCTCCTGCACCGCTCTCAGATCCGCACCGCCCTCGAGCAAATGTGTAGCAAAAGAATGCCGCAGGGTATGTGGCGACACGGGCTTGGTGATGCCGGCCTGTTTCACGTACTTCCGCAATATTTTCCACGCCCCCATGCGGGTCATTGGTTGACCGCGCGCGTTCAGAAAAAGAATGCCCTTCCCCTCACCCCGCTCGAGCGACGGACGTAGCTCGCGAAGATAGACGGCTGTCGCGCCGATCGCCTTACGCCCGATGGGCACGAGTCTCTCTTTCGCTCCCTTGCCGAACACGCGAACCAAATGATCCTGCATCATGACATCGCGCACGCCAAGGGAAATCCATTCGGAGACCCGGAGGCCAGCGCCATACGCCAGCTCCAGCATTGCCCTGTCGCGAAACGCGAGCGGCTCCTCGAGGGCCGGCGCGGACAGCAGCTTCTCCACCTCGTCGACGCCGAGTACTTCGGGGAGAGTGCGCCACCTTTTGGGAGTCTCGAGCCGCTCGCTTGGGTCGCGCACGACATGACCCTCGCCCAGAAGAAACCTGAAGTAGCTGCGGACGGCTGAAACGTTTCGACGGATCGATGCGGGCGCGAGCCCGATGTCCTTGAGGTGATACACGTACTCACGCAGTGTGCGCGCGCCGACCTCTGTCGGCGCCTTGGCGCCTTTTACCGACGCGTACGTAACGAATCTGGCGACGTCGAGCCGGTAAGCCTCGCTCGTCTGCAGGGATGCGCCTTGCTCGAGCGCCAGGAAATCGTCGAACCGCTCGACGTAGAATGCCCGCGCAACCGAGTCATCGAGTGTCTTAGCGCTGCCGCTTTTTCCCATAATGCCTGATAGACCAGATGCCTAGCACGAGCAGCACGATCCCAACTGCAATCGCTCCCGCGACTTTCCCCGATCGAACGATATAGTGCTCGACCACGTCCCAGTTGTCGCCCGCGCGGAATGCAAGAAACGTAATCAGGGCAAACCAGACCGCGGACGCGCTGGCGACGGAGAGAAGAACTTTGAACGCGGGCAGGTCCATTGCGCCCGCGAATGGAGGGACGATCGCTCGAACACCGGGGAGAAAGCGACTCACGAACAATCCCGCAAATCCGTACCGTTTGTGGAGCTGTTTGATGCGCTGCTCAGCGTCAGGCCCCGCAAACTTTTCGAGTCGCCGCAGAAATGCCTTCGACCCATAACGACGGCCCAAGGTGTAGGTAATGCATGCGCCCGCCACGTTTCCGAACCAGCCGAGGAAGAAAACCGTGAATGGAGAGCCATGCGCCCTGTCGGCAAGAAAGCTTCCGAACGCGATGACCGCGTCCGAGGGAAATGGCGGAAAGAAATTCTCGAATGCCGACAGCACGGCAATCGTTGCATACAGGGAGCTGAGCGGGAGATCGCCCAGCCATCCCGTTATTGATTGCAGCATCCGCTAGCGTTTCCGGTTGAGCGTGGCGACGGCGATGCAGGCCAGGCCTTCGTTGCGCCCGATCCAGCCCATCCCCTCATTCGTCTTTCCTTTGACGCTCACGCGCTCCGAATCGATACCTAGCGCTGCCGCGAGTCTTTCACGAATCGCCTGCCGATGCGGACCCAGACGCGGTACCTCGGCGATCACCGTAACATCGACCTGCCCAACATCGTATCCAGTTGCGGAAAGACTGCGAACAGCAGCCTCGAGCATTTGGATAGAATCACGATCCTTGTTCGCGCTGTCGTTATCGGGAAACATCTCTCCGATATCTCCCAGACCGGCGGCACCGAGAATCGCGTCGGTCAACGCATGACAGATGGCATCCGCGTCCGAATGTCCTTCGAGTCCCGGCGCGCCTGGAACCAAAACGCCGCCCAGAATCAGCGGGCGGCGCGACGTGAAGCGGTGCGAGTCGTAACCGATGCCGACTCTGACAGGCGGGATCTTTACGGAGCCGCTCGGCGGTCTGGACGCACCGCTCCTTTCACGCGGCATCCGCGTGGATCGCCGGAACCGAATCGATAAGGGTGTAGTCCTGCTTGCGCCGCGCCGGGATGAATCCGGCGTCTCGAATAAGGCGCTCCATCTCCGCGGTAGACGTGCGATGCGTGGTGTTCGCCGCCGAGACGACGTTCTCCTCGATCATGAGCGACCCGAAATCATTGCAGCCGAAACGCAGCGCGATCTGACCGATCTTCATCCCCATCGTGACCCAGCTCGCCTGAAGGTTGGGGACATTGTCGAGCACCACCCTCGCAAAGGCCACCGTGCGGAGATACTCGGTTGCCCCCGTCTTCGGCTGGTGTGACATCGTCGGCGTATTCTCGGGCTGCAATGGCCAGCAGATAAACGCAGTGAAGCCGCCCGTTCGTGCCTGCACCGCCTTTACTCTCTCAAGATGCTCCAGTCGCTCGGCGAGAGTTTCGCCGAGGCCGTACATCATCGTAACCGACGTTTTCATTCCCTCGTTGTGCGCGAGCTCCATGATCTCGAGCCATCTGTCGGCGCCGGCTTTCTTTGGCGCCACAATATCACGAACGCGCTGAACCAGAATTTCCCCGCCGCCGCCGGGAATGGAATCGAGTCCCGCCTTGCGCAGCTCTTGAATTACTTCGACCGCCTCCATTCGAAATAGCTTCGCGAAGAAATCAATTTCGCTGGGGCTGAAGCCATGGATGTGAGTTGGATGATTGCGCTTGATATAGCGCATCAGATCCAGGTACCACTCGAACGGTATGTAAGGGTTATGGCCGCCCTGGATAAGAATCTGGACTCCCCCCAGGGCCTTGAGCTCGTCGATCTTGGCGCCGATCTGCTCGAAGGAGAGTGTGTACCCCTCGTCGTGTTTCGGCCGTCGCGCGAACGCGCAAAATCCGCAATCAGCGACGCACACATTGGTGTAATTGATGTTGCGGTCGATGATGTAGGTGACGGTGTTACCAGGATGTTTTTCCTGGCGTACGCGATCGGCGGCAACGCCCAGCTCGAGAAGCGGCGCATTCGTGTAGAAGTCGAGCAGCTCGGATGTCTCGCTCATGCGGCGGGCAAAAAAGTAAGAGTACCGTTCGGAATCCGGCCGCGTTCAACGAGCCGGCGGTAGAATTCCGTCAGGCCGGCAAGGTGCGGATAGGAGAGCCCGTAGTCGAGACCCGATAGATATTCCGCGCAGACGTCGCGATCTACTCCTGTCGATTGGTGCGCTTGTTCAGCCAGCTCCACGAGGTGCTCCAATCCCCAGGCGCGTGAGGCTATGAGACTCGCATGCGCGATCAGCGCCTCCTTCACGTCGGTAGTTCTCTGCGCCACCCACACCGCGAAGACAAACGGCTGACCGGTCCACTGCTTCCAGACGTCACCAAGATCGTAGACGAATGGAAACGTGTCGCGTTGTGCGGAGCCGAGCACAAGCGCCGCATCCCCGATTACGAGGCGCGCGTCACCAGCGTCGGTGCTTCCGAGCACGACGTCCTTTACCTCTGCGTCACCCGGAACAAATCTCGGCCGCGCGTGCCACACGTTCTCGAACAGGAGCTCGATCAGCGCAACACTGGTCATCGAGCTGCGGCTGACGATCACGTCTCTCCCGCCGAGCTCGCCAGCGGGCCTCCTGGAAAAAAGCATCACGCTGCGGACGGGGCCGTCGCACGAAATCGCCAGATCTGGCAGAAGCAGATAGCGCTCCGCGTCGCGCGCGTACTCAACCGCGGACACTACGCTGATGTCCAGCTCACCCGCTGCCATTCGGCGATTCAGATCGGTGGGAACTCCGTCAACCAGTTCGGCGTCGAGCGACACGTGTCCGCGGTCGATCGCCCCATAGACCGGATAGCAGTTGATGTACGGAATGCGCCCGATCTTCATCAAGCCGCTACCGCGTCGCGTTCGAACACGCGGAGAATGTTGTAAAAGGAATCCCGCTCTGCCGGAATTTTTCCCGCGGACCAAATCAGATCGAGGATTTCGGCGAGACTCAGGCCCTGCGCCGTATGCGCGCCGGCCTCGTGGTAGATCTTCTCACGGACAACCGTGCCCTCGAGATCGTTCACTCCAAAGGCGAGCGATGTCTGCGAGAGAAAAGGCGTTACCATGATCCAGTGCGTCTTGATGTGATCGAAGTTATCGAGGAAAAGCCTTGCCACCGCGAGGTTCCGGAGATCATCGAACCCGGTGGTCGCGGTTCCCTGCCGGCCAAGCTCGACGCCGAGCTCGTTGTTGTCGGGATGATACGCGAGCGGGATGTATGCGAGAAATCCGCCAGACTCGTCCTGCAGGTCGCGCAGCATCCGTAGATGCTCGACCCGATCCTGAATCGTTTCGACGTGGCCGTAGAGCATGGTGCAGTTCGAGCGAATCCCAAGTCGGTGCGCGGTCCGATGAACCTCGATCCAGTCCTCGGCCGCCAGCTTTTTGTCGGCGATAGCCATCCGTACGCCTCTGCCAAAAACTTCGGCGCCGCCGCCCGGAAGAGTGTCCAGGCCAGCCTCATGGAGTGTACGAAGCACGTCCTCGACGGACATCTTGTCAATGCGCGCAATGTGCGCAATCTCGACCGCGGTGAGTGCTTTGATGTGCACATGCGGATAGCGCGCCTTGAGGCCGCGGAACATCTCCGAGTAGTACTGCAGGCCCGCCTTCATATCGAGCCCGCCGACGATGTGAAATTCCTTGGTCAGCCCCGTCGCCGCGGTCTCAGCCTCGGCGAAAACCTGATCGAGAGTGTAGTGATACGCTCCTTCCTCCTTCGGCAATCTCGCAAAGGAACAGAACACGCACGTCTTGCGGAGATAGCAGACGTTGGTTGGGTTGATGTGCTGGTTCGCCGCGAAGGTTACGATGTCCCCGTGTTTGCGGCGATTCACGTAGTCGGCGAGCATCCCGACACCAAGAAGGTCGGGGGTCGAGAACAGAAGCTCCGCGTCCTGGTTTGAGAGGCGATTACCTGTTGCGACTTTCTCCCCAACGGCGCGAAGATTCCGATCCGTAATCTTATCGAGGTTGAGACTGCTGGATTGAGGCATGGCGTCAGCGAGTGAAGCGCTTGATTGCCAGCGTCGTGTTGTGGCCGCCGAAACCGAAACTGTTGCTCAGCACGGCATTGACGTCGCGCTCAACGCACACGTTCGGCGTGTAGTTGAGGTCGAGCTCAGGGTCCGGGGTGTGATAGTTGATAGTCGGTGGTATGATCCCAGTGCCAACCACCATCGCGCTCACGACAGCTTCGACCGCGCCAGCGGCGCCCAGCATGTGACCGGTCGCAGACTTGGTCGAGCTCACGTTGACCTTCTTTGCCTCCTCTCCGAAAACGGCTTTGATCGCCCGCGTCTCGTTGAAGTCGTTGGCCGGAGTGGAGGTGCCGTGCGCATTGATGTACTGGATGTCTTTGGGCTCGAGCCCAGCGTCCTTCAACGCGCGCTTCATCGCGCGCTGAGCTCCCTCGCCGTCAGGGGCAGGTGCGGTCAGGTGATATGCGTCGCCTGTCGCTCCGTAACCAACTATCTCAGCGTAGATCTTGGCCCCACGGTTGAGCGCGTGCTCCAGCTCTTCGAGGATCAGAATGCCGGCGCCTTCGCCCATCACGAAACCGTCGCGAGTAGCGTCGAACGGACGCGACGCAGTTTCGGGGCTGTCATTCCGCTCGGATAGCGCCTTCATGTTGGCGAATCCGCCAATCGCCATCGGAGTGACCGTTGCTTCAGCGCCGCCGGTGATCATGATGTCCGCGTCGCCATACTGGATGGTGCGGAAGGCGTCACCTATCGCGTGAGCGCTTGTCGCACAAGCCGATACCGTGGCGTAATTTGGCCCTTTGGCGTTCCACTGCATCGACACGATCCCGGCTGCGATATCGGCGATGAACATCGGGATGAAGAACGGAGAGATCTTGCCGACGCCACGCTCGCGATAGACGTCGTGCTGCTCCTCGAAACTCTTGAGCCCGCCGATGCCGCTTCCGATGATGACGCCCATCCGGTCGGGGTCCATACCATTTCGTCCGTTGGCGAGGCCTGAATCCGTCATTGCCTGACGGGCGCCGGCGACGGCGTACTGGGTATAGTGATCGGCGCGCTTTGCCTCTTTCCGATCCATATAGTCGAGCGGGTTGAAGCCCTTCAGCTCGGCCGCGAACTTCACGGGGAAGTTCGACGCGTCGAACTTGGTGATAGGCGCGGTCCCGGATTTCCCCGCGATCAGCGCCTGCCAAGTCGTCGCCACATCGTTTCCGACGGGAGTCAGGGCCCCCATACCAGTGACGACGACTCTTCGCTTCATTACGCTCCGACCTTCTGGTTCAAATAATCCAGCGCATCCCCGACGGTGCGGAGCTTTTCAGCATCCTCATCAGGAATATCGATGTTGAATTCCTTCTCGAACTCCATCACGAGCTCGACGATGTCCAGGCTATCCGCACCGAGATCTTCGATGAAGCTCGCTTGGTCGGTTAGCTTTTCGCGCTCAACACCGAGCTCCTTCTCGATGATGTCTTTGACCTTGTTGGAATTGTCGGCCATTTGATGGATTTCCTCTAGTTTGTGGGGATCGGGTAATATACCTAAGCGAAATATCTGCTACAAAGTTACATCACCATACCGCCGTCGACGACAAAGACCTGACCGGTGATGTAGGACGCCAGGTCTGACGCCAGGAATGCGACCGCTCCGGCCACATCGTTGACGGTACCCAGCCGCTCAAGTGCAATCTGTTTGCCGAGGGCCTGGCGCGCATCCGGCGTCATCGCTTCGGTCATCTCGGTCTCGATGAAGCCGGGCGCAACGGCATTCACGAGGATGTTGCGCGATCCGAGCTCCTTTGCGACAGACTTTGTCAGCGCAATGAGGCCAGCCTTGCTGGCGGCATAGTTAGCCTGGCCCTTGTTGCCCATCAGCCCGACAATGCTGGCTATGTTGATGATGCGGCCGCTACGTCGCTTCATCATCCCCCTCGAGGCCGCGCGAATGGTCGCGAACGCGCCACGCAAATTTGCATTGAGCACCGCGTCCCAATCTTCGTCCTTGAGCCGCATGACGAGGTTGTCGCGGGTGATACCAGCGTTGTTCACCAGAATATCGATCCCGCCAAACGCTGCTTCGACATCGGCGACGAGTTGAGTGACCGCGGCGGTGTCGCTCACGTCGGCCGCAAACCCTTTCGAGTTGTTGCCCACTGCGACCGCGGCTTCTTCGGCGCGTCCGAGGTCGCGTCCCACTATTGCCACGCGCGCACCGCTCGATGAGAGTGCCTCAGCGATCGCTCGCCCAATTCCGCGGGTGCTTCCCGTTACCAGCGCGTTCTTCCCCGAAAGGTCGATCTGCATCAGGCTAACATCCCGAGGAGTTTCTCGACTTCGGTCGCCGTTCCGCACGCGAAGGTCCGAACACCCTTCACCAGGCGACCCATGAGGCCCGTAAGCACGCTTCCCGGCCCCATCTCTACATACAAAGCTTCCGGAAAGCGTGCGGCGATATTCCGTATCTCGGTGGACCAGCGTACCGGTGACGTGAGTTGCTTCACGAGCATGTCCTTTGCTTCGACCGCCGTCGTGCACGGCTTCGCGGTGACATTGGAGTAGACGGGGAAAGCTGGATCAGTGAACGCGGAAGTCGCAACGACGTTCGTCAGTCCAACAACCGCGGGCTCCATCAGCGGCGAATGGAATGCGCCGCTGACTGGAAGTCTCAGCGCGCGTTTGGCGCCTGACTCTTTCGCCAATTCCATCGCGCGCTCGACGCCCCGTACCTCGCCCGAGATCACGACCTGCTCATCGGTATTAAAGTTGGCGGGTACGACCGTCCCTGCCTCACCGGACGCGCGCTCGCATATCTGCTCGATCGGAGCGGTGGTGGTGCCGAGGATGGCGGCCATAGCGCCTGGACGCGTGTTGCCAGTATCGAACATCAGCTCGCCGCGCTTTCTGACGAGACGCGCGCCACCGGCGAGCCCAACCGAATCCGCGGCGTGATAGGCAGTGAACTCGCCAAGAGAGTGTCCGGCCGCGGCTCGCACATGAGGCTTCGCTGCCTGACCCACAAGCGCCCAGACGGCGGCGCTGTGTGCGAACAGTGCGGGCTGAGCGTTCTTCGTTGCCGTCAGCTCTTCGGCCGGTCCGTCGAAGCACAAACGGCTGAGATCAGCACCGAGAGCCGCATCGATTTCTCCAAAAACCGCGCGAGCGACCGGAAAGGCCGCAGCGAGGTCCTTTCCCATACCCGGTTTCTGAGAACCCTGACCCGGAAAAAGAAGTACGACGTCCACCGCTAGAAGCGGATGATCATCGACGCCCAGGTGAAGCCGGCGCCAAAGGCGACCATCATCACCGTCGATCCCTCTTTTACACGACCCGATTCGATAGCCTCATCCAGCGCAATCGGTATCGAGGCCGACGACGTGTTGCCATACCGGTCAACGTTCACATAAACCTTGTCCATGGAGATACCCGCGTGCTTCGCGGTTGCCTCGATGATGCGAACGTTCGCCTGGTGCGGAATGAGGAGATCGATGTCGGATCCCGTAAGGCGAGCGCCGTCGAGAGCACGGTCTGCGGCATCGGCCATCGATCTCACAGCGTGCTTGAACACTTCGCGCCCTGCCATCCGCACGAGGTGAGATCCGTTCGCGAGGACTTCAGCGGACATTGGCGTCGTGGCGCCCCCATGCGGGCGGTAAAGAAGATCGGCGAGCTTGCCGTCGCTCCGCATGTAGGTCGAAAGAATTCCCTTTCCGTGTTTCGAGCGCTTGAGCACCGCTGCTCCGGCTCCGTCGCCAAAGAGCACGCAAGTGGAGCGATCTTTCCAGTCGACTATCGCGCTCATCTTCTCCGATCCGATCACAAGGATGGTTTCGGCAGTTCCGGACATGATGAGCCCTTCGGCGGTCGCCATGGCGTAGAGCCAGCCAGAGCATGCTGCCCCAACGTCGAACGCAGCGGCGCGTGTGGCGCCCAGCTCGGCCTGGATGTCGACTGCGGTCGAAGGAAGCAGCCTGTCGGGAGTGGCTGTGCTGAGAACGATGATGTCGATCTCGCCCGGATGGACGCCGGCAACTTCCATCGCGTGGCGCCCGGCATCAACGGCCATCGAGCACGTGGTCTCGCCGTTCCTCGCGAGGCGGCGCTCCGAGATTCCGCTTCGCTCCATAATCCACTCGTGGGACGTCTCAATACCGATGGACGCGAAGTCGTGGTTCGTCATCACGTGTGCAGGCAACCCGCGTCCAGTCCCTGCAACGGCTGCGCCCGGTCGCTTCATGCGAGGTCCGCCGCCGCGCTGATAATAGCTGGAGCGGCAGCCTCGAGCCGCTGCCCGATTTGATCGTTCATACCAGTCTCCACAGCCCGAACGGCCACCTTGATTGCGTTCTTTATCGCGCGAGGCGACGAATTTCCGTGACAGATAATGCTGACTCCGTTACAACCCAGAAGTGGCGCTCCGCCGTAGTCACTGGAATCGAAACCCTTGAGTGCGCTCCGAACATCGTCCGGGTTGATTCCGGGATGCTCGCTCAACAGGCGCAGAATCATCGGAGCCACTGCCTCGTAGAACTTCAGAACGATATTACCCACGAACCCATCACAGATGACGACATCGAAAGGACCACGGTCGCTCGCGCCATTCGGAAGATCGCGTCCCTCGAGGTTGCCATGAAAGTTGAAGCCGGCTTTCTGGAAGAGGGCGTTTGCTTCTTTGACCACGGCATTTCCCTTCGCGGGCTCCTCGCCTATCGACAACAACCCAATCGACGGGTTGGGGCGTGCGAAGATGCACTCGGCGTAAACCGCGCCAAGCCATGCGAACTGCAGGAGCTCTCTGGTGGAGCAGTCGACGTTCGCACCTGAGTCCAGAACTACGACCGGATTGCGCGCCGTGGGGAACACGGTTGCGATGGCTGGTCGAGTGAGGCCGGGCTGCAGCTTGAGCAACATCGCGGACGTCGCCATTTGCGCACCAGTGTTTCCAGCCGACACGAAGGCGTCGGATTCATCGTCGACTTGCATCTTGATGCCGACGACCATCGAGCTCTTCGGTTTTTTGCGGAGGCCCGCGGTGGGCTTCTCCGACATCTCGATGACGTCCGGAGCCTCGACGATTTGTACGCGGTTTCTCACGGAAGTCGCACCCGCCAGCTCGCCGGAAAGAAGCGCCGAGAGCTGCGACTCGATTACGTCGGGTTGTCCAACGAGCTGAACAGTGTGCGCGGTGTCCAGCTCCTGCAGTGCGAGGAGGGCGCCCGTGATTGGCGCTTTGGGGGCGAAGTCGCCCCCCATCGCGTCCAATGCAATCCGCGCCAAACTACGCTTCCTTGGGCTCTACTCGCTGTTCACCCGCGTAGTACCCGCACTCCTCGCACACATGGTGCGGGCGCTTCATGCTCTGACAGCGGGGACATTTCTGGATGACGATCGCGGGCGCGATCTTATGGGTGTTGCGCGCGCGCTTTTTTCTCTTCGAGGTACGTCTCTTCGGGACGGCCATTGTTTTGTAATCCTTGAATTGTTTACGAGCTAGTGCGCGTCGCTCTGATGCTTGAGCAACGTGCTCCAGCGCGGATCAGTCGATGTCTGAGTGCAGTTGCAACTGCCTTCGTTGAGATTCGTCCCGCAGGTCGCGCATAATCCTTTACAATCTTCCCTGCACTGAACAAACGCGGGGGCTGTCAACAGCCACGTTTCCCGAATTGCCGGGCGAAGGTCGATGTTTCGTTCGCCTGGATCATACAGAAACACATCGGGATCATCAGCTTCGTCGGCGCCGTTTTCGGCGAGAAGGAAGTGTACATCCTCCTCGACCTCGACGTCGACGTCCTCGAGACAGAGCCGGCACGGCAATGTAACTCGACCCTCGATTCGGCCGCTAAAGTAGAACCGCCCGTCGCCGGCGGACGAGAGCCGACCGGTGACACGGATAGGCTCTGACGGGCGAACATCGGCCTCTTCCCAGATGGGATCGTCGGGTGCGAGCGAGCCGTCAACGTTGACGGCTTTGGTCTCCAGTGAGCGGAGGTCAAAGGACAGCATAAGCCCTTTAAATTAGCGGGCTTATGCCTTCCATTCCAGTGGGGTGGAAGCGGGATGCGGGAAGCGGGATGCGCGAGTCCTCAGTCTCCAGTTCGCATCCCGCGTCCCGCGTCCCGCCTAGATCAGCTCGGCCTCGGCGAAAAAGAACTTTGCCTCCCGCTCCGCGTTCTCGTCCGAGTCAGAGGCGTGGATCGCGTTTCTCTCCTTTGACTCGGCATAGAGCTTCCGCACTGTCCCCGCCTCCGCCTCCGCCGGATCGGTTGCGCCAATCGTTTTTCTCAGGGCGGCGACTGCATCCGATCGTTCGAGCACCATCGGCATGCACTTACCCGAGGTCATGAAGCGAACGAGTGGGGCGAAGAACGGGCGTTCGCGATGGACCGCGTAGAAGGCGCTGGCCTGCGCTTCCGTGAGCTGCATCACGCGTGATGCGATGATCCTGAATCCCGATTTCTCCAGCAACGCGATGATGAGACCCGCTTTGCCCGAATTGAACGCATCGGGTTTGATGATCGTGAGTGTGCGATTGCCTGGCATTTATTGCTCGATCCTAGCGCATTGCGCGTTTGAGTAATTCGACGACATCGATGGGCCGCTTCGCCACGCCGACCCCGTTCTCCTCGAAGGCCTGCATTTTCTCCGCTGCCGTTCCCGCCGAGCCAGATATGATGGCGCCCGCGTGACCCATGCGCCGTCCGGGCGGTGCAGTCTGACCAGCGATGAAACCAACCACCGGCTTCTTCATTTTCTCGCGAACGAATCTCGCCGCTTCCTGCTCGTCAGTCCCACCAATCTCGCCGATCATCACAACGGCTTCTGTAGCAGGATCCTTCTCGAACGCATCCAGGCAATCGATGAAGTTGGTGCCGTTGATCGGATCGCCACCAATACCCACGCAGGTGGTCTGTCCAATCTTTGCGCGGGTCATCTGATAAACGACCTCGTAGGTGAGTGTCCCTGAGCGGCTAACGAGACCCACCGGACCTTTCATACAAATGCGACCGGGAATGATCCCAACTTTGGATTCGCCCGGCGAGATGAGACCAGGACAGTTTGGCCCGAGCAGACGCGCGCCGCGCTCCTTCACGTAGGGATAGACGCGCGTCATATCGAGTACCGGAACGCCCTCTGTGATACAAACAATGAATGGGACGCCAGCGGCGGCGGCTTCCATCATGGCGTCGGCCGCAAAGGGTGGCGGAACATAAATCACGGTCGCATTCGCGCCCGTCTCCTTCACCGCCTGTTCGACCGTATTGAATATCGGAACCTTGGCCTCGAACTTCTGGCCTCCTTTGCCGGGCGTCACACCAGCGACGACCTTGGTTCCGTACTCAATCATCTGCTTGGCGTGGAACGATCCGTCGCGCCCTGTAATTCCCTGGACGATTAGACGCGTGCCCTTGTCGATGAAGATGCTCACGCGGCCTTCCCTCCGGTCGCGAGGGCAACCGCTTTCTTCACTGCTTCGTCCATGTCAGTCATGGCCGAGAGTCCGTTCTCGCTCAGGATCTTCACCGCGATCTCTTCATTAGTGCCCGTGAGCCTGATCACTAGCGGAACTTTGAGCGGATTTTGCCTGATGGCTGTCACGATCCCGTTTGCAACGTCGTCGGTGCGGGTGATTCCACCGAAAATATTGAACAGAATCGCTTTCACATTCGTGTCGCCAGTGATGATGCGAAGCGCGGCGACCACTTTCTCCGGGTTTGACGATCCGCCGATGTCGAGAAAGTTCGCTGGCTCGCCGCCGTAATATTTCACCAGGTCCATAGTCGCCATCGCCAGGCCTGCACCGTTGACGATGCACCCGACATTACCATCGAGCTTGATGAACGTCAGGTTGGCATTGCGCGCATCCACTTCGCTCGGAGCTTCGGCAGATTCGTCTCTGAGAGCGGCGATATCCGGCCGCCGTTCGAGCTCGTTGTCATCGATGACCATCTTTGCATCGAGCGCCACAACGTCGCCCGCTGGAGTCGTGACGAGGGGATTGATCTCGGCGAGGGATCCGCCGTTCTCTGAAAAAGCCCTGTAAAGCTGCTGCAGAATTTTCGCTGCCGCGCGAACCTGCTTGATTTCCGAGTAAAGAAAAAAGGCAATCTGCATCGCTTCAAAAGCCTGCAGACCATACCGCGGATCGACCGAATGGCGCAGAATCTTTTCCGGAGTTTTTGCCGCGACTTCCTCAATGTCTATTCCGCCGGCGGGGCTCGCCATCAGCACCGCCCGCTTCGACGCGCGATCCACGATTACGCCTACGTAGGCTTCACTCGCGATGTCCGCCGCAGGGGTCACCAGTATTCGTTGAACTGGAAGTCCCTTGATATTGAGGTTGAGGATTTGCGCGGCAACGCTCTTCGCCTCTTCGGGTGTTCGCGCGAGCTTCACGCCACCCGCTTTCCCGCGCCCACCGGCGTGCACTTGCGCCTTCACCACCACAGTTCCGCCGAACTTTCGAGCAATTGCTTCCGCTTGCTCTGGAGTTGTTGCCACCTCTCCCGGCGGGATCGGTATGCCGTACTTCCTGAAGATTTCTTTTGCCTGATACTCGTGGATGTTCACTGTTGCTCCGAGCGCGCATTACTGCGCGCTACCAGTTCATGTTGTGATTTATGGAATGATCTCTGTGCCGCCGATACCTTGTACCGCTGCTCTTCCCTTGCTCAGCTCCGTAATAATGGCGCGACCCTTCGTGTGCCGCACGTAATCCGCAGCCGCCGCAACCTTTGGCGCCATACTTCCCTCTCCGAACGCGCCTTCTGCGCCGAGCCGCTCGGCCTCGGCTGCCGTCATCGAGCTGATCATCTTCTGCTGCTCGGTTCCCCATCCGCTGTAAACGGCGTCGACATCCGTGAGGATCATGAACAGGTCGGCGCCGAGCTCTCTCGCAAGAACCGCGGCAGCAAGATCCTTATCGATAACAGCGTCAATTCCCTCGAGCCCGAGCACCGGATCATTGTAAACGGGAACTCCTCCTCCGCCGCACGCGATAACCAGCGCGTTGCGCTCTACCAGAGCGCGAATGGTCGACAGCTCGTGAATCGCCAGAGGTTTGGGACTTCCTACGACGCGCCGCAAGTTTCCTTTCGCATCTTTCTTGACGGGACGACCTTCAGCACGTAACTCGCGCGCGCGAGCGGCTGACAATGCGTGGCCGATGAATTTCTTTGGCTCGCGCAGGGCTGGGTCATCGGGCGATACCTCGACCTGGGTGAGGATCGTTACGACATCGCGCGCACTCCCTGCTTTGCGGAGCGCGTTCTCCAGCGACTGCTGCAACATGTAGCCGATCCATCCCGCTGTCTCGGCCACTAATACGCCTAATGGTAATGGGGAGACTTCGTTGCGGGCTTTCTCATTTCGCACTAGCTCGTCGCCGACCTGTGGACCGTTGCCGTGGACAATGACGACGCGCCATCCGTCGAGAGCGAGATCCACGATAGGACCAAGACTCGCACGGGAGTGGCGGAATTGGTCGGCTATGGTGGAGTGCTCTCCGGGCGGCGAGAGCGCGTTACCACCGACCGCGATCACCGCCGTGCGAGTTGTTTCAGTCACTTGTGCGGCCCAATGAGCACTCCGAGGGAATCGTACGCGGCTCCGAACGCCTTTAGATCAGCGGCCGCGAGTGCGGCGCGCATTTTGTTGTAGAGCCGAGCGACAGCGGAGCGGAAGGTCGAGTCTGTCGTGGTGGCACTATCGGGAGCGAGCGGTTGCCACGGAGTTCTCGTAAGCTCGCGCGCGACACCAGGCGCTCGGTAATCCGCGGAATTGGGAAACGCGGTCATCCAGGCCTCATAGATCGGGTCGGGCTCGGGGACAGCGGCGATCATCACGCGCGCCGTCCGCGCATTCACCAACGCTGTCGCCGCATGATGGAAGTAGCTCCGCTCCTCTCCGGCCAGCATGGTATGCCGGCTCAGTGGATAGTCGGATGATGCGGAATAAAGCTCCAGCTTCCAGTACAGCGTGTCCGCGTTGAACATTGGCTCGAGAGTGCTTCCCTGCGTCAAGATCGGAACCAGCTCGCGCACCCGCGTCCGGACGTCCCGCACGGTGACGAGTCTCGCCCGCCGAGGTACGGAGTCAGATAACAGATCCATCGACTGATAAGCCCACGCATAACCAAGACGTGACAGCCCTTCGCCCAAATGTTGACCCGCAACATCCAACTGTGGATTGGTGACGATGACTAAGCCGCGCGCTCCTGGATATACCAGCGAATCCTGGCGTAAGAGCTGTTGACTGGCGGCGTTGCCACTCGCACTATCGATCGGCGCAGCCGCAATGGATTTGGGCAATGCGGCTTCGCCCAAAATGCTTGGTTCGTACGCTCGGCGCGTAAAGTCCGCGCGAGTCCCCGCATAGGAGCTTTCGCGAGCGATCTGCTGCGCCGCTGGAGTGATACGGCGCACGACGACTGGAATTATCTCCTGGACGGTGATCGACAGGATGATCACCACGGTGACTGCGATGAAACTCGTGCGAAGCTGTCCCATCCAGCCGCTCAGGAGGACAGTGATCGCCGCAGCCGCGGTTACGATCGAGAGCATCACAAGGCCGGGCAACAGCCACTGATGATCGACATAGGAGAATGCTCCATCCTCGCCAGAGCCGCGAATGAGCAGATCGTACGACTCGAGCCTGTAGCTCCACATAGTAATGAGGAGGAGCAGTGCCGCCAGCACACTCAGGTGACGGCGAACTCGCGCGCTCATTCGCAGGCCTGCGCGTTCCCACCGGAGGCCGGGTGTGAGTGAATAAAGAACGACAACCAAAACCGCAACGGCGACGATGAGCAGCATCGTCCACAGGTAGAGCGCTTTCTCGAACGGCAGCCACGTAGTGTAGAATGCGAGGTCGTGCTGGAAAAACGGATCGGTTTCCCGAAAGGTGACAGGAAGTCGGGCGAGGGCGAGCGATGTCCACTGCGGAAGCGCGGGGGTTAGCGCCGCCGCTATCACAATTGAGACAACAAATGCAAAGCGATCGAGATATTTCCGTGGCACTACCTCGCCGAATTCAACGTTCGCGACGCGCCTCGGCAGAGTGAGCGCGCCGATGCTGCGCCCAAATGCGGAGAAATTCAGGAAGCCGATCAGGATGGCGACGACCCAACCAATCCCATAAATGAGAAGTAGGTCTCCGGCTCGCTCGTCCCAGAGCGGTGACGCGCCCAACGCGGCGTACCAGGTGTAATCGGCATAGAGTGCGGAGAGACCGCGACCGCCGACGAGTAGGAGAGCCGCGACAACGACCCCGACAAGAACACGCCGGCGCGGGGTCACCTCAGACCTGAACGCCCTTCGAGCGAAGCCATCCATCGATCTCAGCCTGGATTTGATCGAGTCGCTCCGGTGTCCGCGCCTCAAAACGCGTCACGAGGATCGGTTGAGTGTTGGACGCGCGGACGAGTCCCCATCCATCGCCAAAGAGCACCCGGGCTCCATCCACTGTGATCACCTCGTACCTCGATCCGAAATGACGCTGTGCCTCTTCCACGATGCCGAACTTCTTGTCGTCGGCGCAGTCTATTCTGATCTCGGGCGTCGATACGAACCGCGGAACGTCGGCGAGAAGCTCGCGAACTGTTTTGCCGGAGTCAGCGAGGATTCTGAGCAGACGCGCCGCGCCGTAGAGCGCGTCGTCGAACCCGTAGAATCCTTCCGAGAAGAACATGTGGCCCGACATCTCGCCGCAGACCGGCGCATTGGTGTCGTGCATCATTTTTTCCATGAGTGAGTGGCCGGTCTTCCCCATCACTGGCACTCCGCCTGCCCTCTCAATTGCGTCGGGCAGCGCCCGCGACGCCTTGACGTCGAACACTATCGATTGTCCCTTGCCCGTGCGCGCGAGCACGTCTCTGGCGTAAAGGATCAGCAGATAGTCTCCCCAGATTATTTCGCCACGGTCATCGACGATGCCGATTCTGTCCGCATCGCCATCGAACGCGACGCCGATTTCCGCGCGCTCTTCTTTGACCGCTTCGATCAACGCCTCGAGGTTCGCGGGAAGCGTCGGATCGGGATGATGGTTGGGAAAAGTGCCATCACTCTGGCAGAACAAGTATCGAGGCTCCGCACCAATCCTCGGGAAAAGCCTCGGAGCGACGATCGATCCCGCCCCATTTCCGCAGTCGATCACAGCGTTGACGCGGCGCGAAAGCTTGCCGATGCGTGCCGATATATCCGCCACGTAACGATCGACGACGTTTTCATCTCGAACCACGCCGTTCCCTTTCGGAAAGTTTCCCGCGACGGCGAGCTCATAGAGGCGCTGGATATCGCTGCCGTAAATCGACGTCGTGCCCAGGCCGAGCTTGAATCCGTTGTACTCCGGAGGATTGTGCGAGCCGGTGATCTGAATGCGGCCGACTATGTCGAGGTTATGCTGGGCCCAGTACGCCAAAGGAGTCGGAATGACGCCGAGGTCTACTATATCTATGCCGGCGGCAACGAGGCCCGCGACGAGTGCATCATGTAGCCACTCGCCCGATGGACGGTTGTCCCGGCCGACGGCGACGGCTCCTTTGACCCCTTTCTCGGAGAGGAAAGCGGCGTACGCCCCGGCCACGGCTGTCGCCAACTCTGCGGTAAGATCTTTTCCTGCGATGCCGCGGATGTCGTATTCGCGAAAAACCGCCCGCGACAACGCCATCGGCTTAGTGTCCGCTAGTCGAGAGACCCGGTCGCATCGAGACGACTTCTGGCGCTGGACTGGAAGCGGCTCGCTGCAGCGACGTATTGTCTCGGCCAGCGGGCGCATCGGTCGTCAAAACCGGCGCGCTACGGCGAGTGAAGGAGACAATCGCATCGGGGAACAAACCGAAGACCAGAATGATGACAGCCGACGCCCAAACGACCGTCCGCGTCCATCCGCCCGTCCGAGCCGGCAACGCAACCGCGCTGTCTCTCGGCTTCATGAACATGACCATTACGACGTACAGATAGTATCCCGCGCTGACGAGACTGGTGAGGACGAGCACGATGGCGAGCCGCGTTTGTGGGAAGGGCGATTGGAGCGCGGCCTGCAGCACGTACCACTTCGCAAAAAATCCGATTCCGCCGAAAATCGGAAACCCCAGCAGCGCCAACATGAACACCGCCATCGCCACAGCGAGACCGGGGCGAACGCTCCAGAGCCCCGCGTATTCTTCCACACCCATCCGGTCTTCCCCGCGAGACCCCAGCGCCACGACTACCGCAAACGCGCCGAGTGTGGCCATCGTGTAGGCGAAGAGGTAGAAGAGAAAGGCGGAGCTACCCAACTTCGTTCCGACAACGATCGCGACGAGGATGTAGCCCGCGTGAGCGATGCTCGAGTACGCGAGGAGTCGCTTGATGTTGCGCTGCGCCAGGGCGATGAGATTGCCGACTACCATTGTCACGGCAGCGAGCCACCACACTGCCTCGTGCCACGTGACCAACAGCGTCGGGAACGCCTCGAGCCAGAGGCGGAAGAACGCAGCAAAGGCGGCAGCCTTCACCGCAGCGGCCATGTACCCAGTGATGGGCGTCGGAGCTCCCTCGTAGACATCGGGGGCCCACATGTGAAATGGCGCCGCAGCGACTTTGAAGCCGAAGCCAACCAGGAGCAGAGCAATCCCGACGAGCAACAAAGCGCTGTGCTCGAGATGGAACTTCGCAATGTTGCCGTAGATTCTGGCGAAGTTCGTCTCCCCGGTTGCGCCATACACGAGCGCGATGCCGTAGAGAAGAAAAGCCGTCGAGAATGCGCCAAGAAGAAAATATTTGATGGCTCCCTCGGCAGATCTTTCTCTGCGCCGATTGATTCCGGCGAGGACGTAGACCGCAATCGACATGAGCTCGATTCCCAGGAAGACAATGATGAGATCACGCGCCGCGGCGAGGATCATCATTCCGGAGGTGGAGAGAAGGAGAAGGACATGCGACTCGCCAGCGGTGATCCCCTCTCGCACGTTATAGTCGAGCGACATGGCAATGGTGCCGATCGTCGCGATGAGAAAGATCTCGTCAGCCGCCCAACGGAAATTGTCGACCGCGATCGGGCCGACGTTTGCCGTGTAGCCCACGTAGGCATAGTAAGCGACGACGATCATCGTCACGACGCAAAGCGCGATGCTGAGTATTCCGACATTCCGCTGATGGTCGTCGCTCTCTCGACGCCATGCCGACCAGAGAAGCAGCAACATCGCCCCGCCCATCAGGATCAGGTCCGGGCCAAGGGCGCCGGATAGTTGCGCGGGGAGATTGAGATCGAAGTTCATCAGCGCGTGACCTCACTCTCGAGCGCGAGCGCCGTATGTCCCTCGACTCGATCGATCAACATTCGCGAAGTGGGCTCCATGCGTCGGAGTACTGGCGCTGGGTAAACGCCGAGCCAGACGATGACGACGAGAAGGGGAATCAGGAGGCCGAGCTCGCGCTTGTTCAGATCGGGGATATGGATGTTGTCGGGTTTATCGAGTGAGTTGAAGAGAATCCGCTGAATCGCCCAGAGGAGATAGGCGGCGGCGAAGATGACACCGGTCGCCGCGATTATCGCCAGGACTGGGTAGGTCTGGAACGAGCCAAGAAGAACCAGAAACTCACCGACAAAACCGTTCGTCCCTGGAAGTCCGATGCTGCTGAGCGAGACGAAAGTAAGAATCGCCGCAAAGAGCGGCACAACGCGCGCAATACCGCCGTAAGCCTCGATGAGGCGAGTGTGTCTGCGCTCGTAGATCATCCCGACGAGTAAAAACAACGCGCCCGTCGAGATGCCGTGATTGATCATCACCATCAGCGCTCCCTGCACACTCTGCAAGGTGAGCGCAAAAATGCCGAGCATGACGAAGCCAAGATGGCTCACCGATGAATAAGCCACGAGCTTCTTGAAGTCCGGCTGTACCATCGCGACGAGCGCGCCGTAGATGATACCAATCACCGCGAGGATCAGAATGATCATTCGCACCGTCGGATTCATTGCAGCGCCCGGAAAAAGCGGGAGTGCAAAACGCAGAAACCCGAAAGTGCCCATCTTGAGCATGATCCCCGCAAGAATCACCGATCCCGCGGTCGGAGCTTCGACATGCGCATCAGGCAGCCACGTGTGCAGCGGAAACATCGGCACCTTCACCGCGAACGCGAGGAAAAATGCCGCGAACAGCCAGAGTGCGGTTCGCCCAGTACCCGTCGACGCCGAAAGAAGGTGATCGTAGCTGAAATCGGGAGTGCCGCTTGCCGTTCGGATGTGCAGCCCGAGGTAGACAATGGCGACGAGCATCAACAGCGATGGCAGCATCGTGTAGATGAAGAACTTGAGACTTGCGTAGATGCGACGCTCTCCGCCCCAGATACCAATGATGAAGTACATCGGCACGAGCATCACTTCCCACATCACGTAGAAGAGGAAAAGATCCCGCGCGAGAAATACTCCTAGCATGCCGGTCGTGAGAATGAGCAGCAGCGCATAGTAGCTGCGCGTTTTCGTTCGCACGCTTGTCCAGCTACCGAGCACAGCGAGCGGCATGATGAAGGTCGTGAGCAGCACCATCATCAAGGCGATCCCATCCACGCCGAGCGTGAAGCGCACGCCCCATGTTGGGATCCAACTGAAATCGACGCCGGCTTGCCAGCCCGTGATCGCGGGATCGTACGACCACCAGAGTCCGAGCGACACGATGAACTCGAGCAGGAAAATCCAGAACGCGACTGTGCGAGCCGCAGGCGTCTCCACGCCTCGATCAATCCCCTCTCCCGTCGCCGGCAGCAGAAGTATCACTACCGCACCGATGAGCGGAATGAGAAGCAATGCCGGCAATACCCAGGCGTTGTAACCAATCGAGTTGAGCAGGTTAGCCATTCGGTTACCGGAGTGTGAAAGCGCCAAGCAATGCTACCACGCCAACCACGAGCACCCACGCATAAATGCCGACATTGCCGGTCTGAAGGCGCGAGCCCATCCAACCGAAGCCGCGTGCGACCGCCGCGCTGCCATTCACAAGCAGTCCGTCGATCACGCCGTTGTCGATCACCCGCCAGAGAAGGTTTCGTGATATCGCATAAGTTGGCGTAACAACCACGCGGTCGATCCCTT
>CADDZN010000012.1 GCA_902812375.1 bacterium
CAATGCTGAGCGCGCGTCGGCCAATCCATCCGCCGCTCCCCTCGTCGCCAAAAGAGGGTCCCCAGCCGCCGCAGCGAACTATCTCGCCAGCGGGACTTCTCCCAAAGGCGATCGAGCCGGTGCCGACGACGAGCAGGATTCCCGCGCGATCGTCGAACGCGTCGTAGAGAGCGATCAAACCGTCGGAATCAATTACGACTTCTTCAGCGAGCTCCTTCGCGTCGAGTGCGGAGTGCAGAGCTCGTCGCTCTTCTTCACGTCCAGCGCCCGCGACACCGCAGTACAGCACGCGTGGGAGCACCGCACCGGGCTGCGCGACTTCAGCGAGCGCGCGAGTGACGAGCTCGGCGATTACCTCCGCCGATCGCGCGGCCTGGCCCGGCGACACCGCGGACTTGGGCCCGTCGAGCGTGGCGAGGACTTCGCCTTCGGTATTCCCAACCAGGACGCGCGTCTTCGAACCGCCACCGTCCACTCCGATAACTATCTCGCTCATTTCCAGCGATTTGCTTCAGTAGATGCGCTGTGAGTCAATGATGAAAGGATGCCCACGCCGACCGTGAACGAAGTACCGATCAACACATACCACGGCCACGCAATTTTGGAGAGCGTCGTCAACGTGCCTTGGATAGACGGGAAGAGGGGCATCATCTGCTTGGCGAACACCACGAAGCTCATTGCAACGATGCCGACCGCCATCCCTGTTATAGCGTCGCGCTGGTTTGCCCTTCGCCAGAGCATGCCGAGGAAGAATCCGCCGAGCAGTGCGCCGTAAGTGAAAGAGGCAATGGAGAGCGCGACAACGACGACCGGTGTGTTCTGCGCCGGATACAAGAGAGCCATCACCAGAAGCACAATGCCCCAGAACATGGTGAACAGCTTCCCGATTCTCAGCGTGCGCGGATCATCCGCGGCTCGGCCTGACAGCGGAAGGTAGATGTCGTGCGTCGTCGACGCGGCCAGCGAGTTGAGAGCGCCGGAGTGTGCGCTCATAGTGGCCGCGAGGACAGCCGCGACGATCAGTCCGCGCAATCCCGCAGGCATCGAGTCAACTACGAAAGTTGGAAAGATCGAGTCTGGCACATCGAAATGGCGCCCTTTGTAAAAAGCAAAGAGGCCGATGCCGATCAACAGGAACAACGTAAACTGGAGAAAGACAGCGATGCCGCTGCCAATGAGTGCTTTTCGCGAATCCTTGAGACTTGATGCCGCGAGCAAACGCTGAACGATGAGCTGATCGGCGCCGTGCGACGCCATGGACAGAAAAGCGCCGCCGAGTAATCCAGCGAACAAGGTTTGCGGCCGATCAAAGCCGGTGTAGAGGTCAATCACTCGAAGCTTGCCAGCGGACGAAGCGCCGCTGAGAATCGTCCCCCATCCACCGGTCACGCCTTTACCAATCAGATAGACGGCACTCAATCCGCCTAGCAGATAAACGCTGGTCTGAAGTACGTCGGTCCACACCACCGCTCGCATCCCGCCGTAATACGTGTAGATCAACGTGAGTGCGCCGAGCACGAGGATCGCTGCCGGCATGACGTACTGTTTGGGTAGCGCCGGACCGATGATCAAGGCAATCGGGATTGCCGTCGCAAAAACGCGAACGGAGTCCGCGAGCGCGCGAGTGACCATGAACACCACCGACGCAAATCTGCGCGTGCCGATGCCGAACCGCTTCTCGAAAAGCGCGTACGCAGTTACCAGATCTCCTTGGTAATACCGTGGCAGAAGCGTGAATGCGACGACTGTGCGACCCACCACGTATCCGGCCGCAATCTGAAGGAAACCGAGGTCCGTGGTGTACGCGAGGCCGGGAATACTGATGAAGGTCAACGCGCTCGTCTCGGTCGCAACTACAGAGAAGAGCACCGCCCACCACGGGATCGAGTGTCCGGCTACGAAGTAATCCTTTGCATCTTTCTGATTGCGGCCGAGCCAGACGCCCAGCGCAGTGGTGCCCAACAGGTATGCCACGAGCACAATAAAATCGAGGGCGGTGAAATTCGTTTTCATTTCACCGCCCTCGAGTTATCGTGCGTACCAGCAATTAGGCTACGCAGAGAATGAGCTTCCGCAGCCGCACCCACCGGTGGAATTCGGATTCTTGAAGGTGAATCCGGAACCCTGCATCGATGTTACGTAATCGATGGTAACTCCGTTCAGATACTGCGCGGAGAAAGGATCGACGAATACGTTGAACCCTTCGCGCGGGATGACGAGATCATCTTCCGCGGCGCGATCCTCGATGACGAGGCTGTACTTGAAGCCGCTGCAGCCGCCCGGCTGTACACTCACGCGCAAACCGCCCTGTTCGACCGTAACGCCCTCGGCGTCCATAAACTTCTTGACCTCAACGCCAGCATTGGGCGTGACATTGAGCTCGATTTCGGGCTGTGACGAGACTGACATTTATCCTCCTGTACTCCCTGAAATTTAGGCGGTTTCCGCTACTGCTGGTAGTGTCGCGCGATCTTCCCTGAACGACCGCGCGATCCATGCGAATGCGAGAACTGCAACGGCCAACATGATCAAGCCCGGCAGCAATTCGCCAAGCACTATCTTGCCGATTCCGAACAGGCTGGCATACACCGCGATAATGCCAGCGATCCAGTTCGTCCACGCCAGCGCGCCTCCGGGGATCTGCTCCCGGCCGAACCCGGCGCGCTCGGACACTGCTGCCCAACCGGGACCGCCCGGACGCACCCGCCGGTAGAACGATTCGAGTGTCGCTTCCGGCTCGGGCTTTGTTGCAAAGGTCACTACTATCCAGACGATCGTGCTCACCACTACGGTAACGATCATCACCCACGCGTCACCGCGGAAATCGGTGTCGGCAAATCGTGGCTTGATCCACGTAATCGCGGCAAGCGAGACGGCAAAGGAAGCGATCATCGCGCTGATCTCGCTCCACGCATTGATGCGCCACCAGTACCAGCGAAGAATGAGGACGAGTCCAGTGCCTGAGCCGAGGGCCAGA
This sequence comes from bacterium, assembly GCA_902812375.1. Lineage (GTDB taxonomy): Bacteria > Gemmatimonadota > Gemmatimonadetes > Gemmatimonadales > Gemmatimonadaceae > UBA4720. The sequence goes on from CADDZN010000012.1 coordinate 2,978, forward strand.
AGAAATTTCCAGGCGCCCTCGATGGTTTGGAGGTGCATGGTCACGACCGCCGACGCGAGAAAAAGGAAAACGGTCGCAAGGCGCGACATCGAGACGTAATGCTTTTCGCTCGCCGTCCGATTGAGGAACCGCTTATAGAAATCGTTGACGAGATAAGAGGCGCCCCAATTGAGCTGAGTACCGACGGTCGACATGTACGCGGCCGCGAAGCCCGCCATCATGAAACCGCGCCACGGGGTTGGTAGCAGATCGACGAACGCCTGGACGTAAGCCGCTTCGTGATCGTGGGTCGGCCCGATGCCGGCCGGATAAAGGAGAACAGTGCACAGTCCGGTGATAATCCACGGCCAGGGCCGGATCGCGTAATGCGCGACGTTGAAGAAGAGTGTGGCCAGCACGCCATCCCGTTCGGTTTTCGCTGAGAAAATTCGCTGGGCGATATACCCGCCGCCGCCCGGCTCGGCACCCGGATACCAGGCGGCCCACCATTGGACAGAGAGAAAAACGAAGAGCGCCAGCAATGGCATCCAGGCGTAGGCTTCGAGGCCGGTCGGAGTGACCTTGACCGGCAGGACGGAGAGCGCGGCGTCGGCACTGCCGAAGTGCGTGGTGAGGCCAGCCTTGAGCGCATCCATTCCGCCGACGGCGCGCACCGCGTAAACAGCTAGAATGATCACAGCGCTCATCTTGATGACGAACTGCACCAGATCAGTCCAGAGAACGGCCCACATGCCGGCGCCCGCCGAGTAGGCGACGGTGATGATAAAGCAGATTCCGACGGCGAGTACATCGCCGGGCACCGTAAACCCGAGTATACGTACCGCGTGGAGGCCCAGCGAAATCGTCAGGATCTTGATCATCGCGCGAGTCACCCAGCCCAGTACGATGAGGTTAATCGGGATCGCGAGATAGAGCGCGCGGAATCCGCGAAGCACTGCCGCCGGCTCCCCGCTGTAGCGGATCTCAGCAAACTCGACGTCGGTCATGACACGCGCTCGCCGCCAGAGCCGCGCGAAAAAAAACACCGTGAGCATTCCGCTCATCAGCATGTTCCACCAGAGCCAGTTACCGGCTACTCCGTGAGCGGAAACGAGGCCTGTGACGACGAGAGGGGTGTCAGCGGCGAAGGTTGTCGCGACCATCGACGTCCCCGCCAGCCACCAGCTTACGTTGCGGCCGGAGAGGAAGTACTCACTCAGACTTTCCCCGCCGCGTTTCGTGAAAGCGAAACCGATTGCGAGAGATAGTATGAAGTACGCAGCGACAATCGCCCAATCGATTGCAGTCAGTGCCATAGGTGAGGGATTGAGGTGGCAGGCAAGACGTTTGCGTTGTCACTCCAGCGGTGAGCGTACTGGCGTGCCAACTAGTATCATACGGTACAACCGACACAACAACTTACCGGACAATTCCTGATGATGCGATACGTTCGCCTGGTCGCCGTTCTCCTTTCAGTCTGCGGCGGGTGTGTAGTACTGAATAAGCAGATCGATCCAACCCAGGAGCTAGCCGAAGCGAAGGTGAGACCTGGAATCACCGTCCTCGTCAACGACAGTATCTATCTGATTCGCGGAAAGCGGATCGGCCTTCTGACGAATCAGACGGGGGTAGATGAGAAAGGAAACTCCGACATCGACGTTCTGAGAGACAAGAAAGCGCGTCAGGCAAACGTGAACCTGGTGCAGCTCTTTTCGCCAGAGCACGGGCTTCGCGGCACCGAGGACCGGCCGAATATCGCGAGTGGAGTGGACGCGAAGAGCGGTTTACCGGTGTTTTCGCTGTATGGCGAGCAAACGATGGCGCCACCGGACAGTCTTGTCCGCGGACTCGACGCACTCGTGTTCGATCTCCAGGACATTGGTACGCGCACCTGGACCTACGTGGGAGCGATGGTTTACGCGATGCGGGCCGCCGTGAGGCTGCACAAGCCTTTCATCGTGCTCGACCGGCCAAACCCCATCACCGGGTACATAATCGAAGGACCCGTACTGGACAGCTCTCTGGCCAATCCTAACGACCCGGCACCTGGTCGTCCGGGGCTGGCGTTTGCGCTCTGGCCGTTGCCGCTCAGGCACGGAATGACGATTGGTGAGCTGGCGCTCTACTTCAACGACGTGATGAAGATTCACGCGGATCTTCATGTGATTCCGGCGGCCGGTTGGAAGCGAGATGTGTGGTTCGATCTTACGGGGTTGCCATGGGTGAATCCCTCTCCGAACATGCCGTCGCTGCACAGCGCGATGCTCTATCCTGGGCTCGTCGCGTTCGAGGCGACGAACCTCTCAGTTGGGCGGGGAACCCCGGAAGCGTTTCAGCACATTGGAGCTCCGTGGCTGAACGCGGCGGCAACGGTGGCGATTCTCAAGGATCGCCAGATTCCAGGCGTGCGCTTTTTTGCTGAGACCTTCACGCCGGTTAATCCGACCGACGGCAAGTACGGAGGACAGTCGATCCCCGGAATCAAGATCGTGGTGATAGACCGGAGTGCGCTGCAGTCTGCAAGGGTTGGTGCGACCCTGTTGTGGGCGATCAACAAGACGGCCGGAAGCAAGCTGACGATCGACAATCGCGCATTCGATCTGCGGTTCGGCGCGCCCGAGGTGAGAGCGGCTCTGTTGCGCGGTGAGGATCCCGACGAGCTTATCGATCGGGAGTACAAATCGGCGTACGCGTTCAGGGAGAAGACCAGAGAGTACCTTATTTATAAATAGGCGCGCGGGCCGCAGTCGGGGTCTGGCCATTGTCTTGCAGCCTCATCCAGTATTCCACCCAACGAAATTTCCGGAGGCACAGAATGCGGCTACTCACGCTCTCGTTATCGATGCTCGCGCTCACTGCTTGCACAAGCGGCCGTCAGGTCGAAGTTCGGACCGGACCTGAGACGGCGCCTGAGACTGCCATTCACCTGACCAACAATCTGAGTCAGGCGGTGAATGTTTACGTCGTCAGTGGCGGCAACGACATCTTCGTCAAGCAGGTCGCGGCGAACAGCGTCGAGCACATTCCGGTCGCGGGAGTTCCTGCCGGGGCGACGGTAAATCTCCGCGCGGTCACAGTCGACGGCACTCGCACCTACACGAAGGACAACGTCACTATGTCCAGCATGTACGAGTGGCGCCTGCCCTGACGGGCAGGCCCGGTCGTTCGTACCGGTGGCGATAGATTGTTGAACGGCTTAATTTTACGGCGCCGGCGTGGTGTTTACGCCGGCCCTTTTTTGTGCACGTCAGCGCGAGGAGCCGGCACGTTCGCCGGGTCCCGCTTACCGCCGGCCTGAGCTGAATGCCCACTCCCACCGACTATCTGAAGAACGGAGCACTGCGCGCGATCGAGCCGGCGATCAGTTTTCTGGCGCGCCACAACGTAAGCCCGAACAAAATCACGACAGTTGGGACGCTCATCACGATCGCGGCGGGCGTGGTGTACGCAACAGGCCACATCATGACAGCCGGCTGGATCATGGCAGTGACGGCGTTCTTCGATGTTGTCGACGGGCAAGTAGCCAGACGAACGGGAAGGTGCACGGTCTTCGGAGCATTCTACGACTCGACCCTCGATCGTGTCGCCGATGGCGCACTGATGGCGGGACTCACAGTTTTTTACGCGACCAACCCCATCCATCACAACATCTACATGGTCGTGGTATGTCTGGTGGGAATCATAGGAACCTTTCTCGTCTCCTATACCAGAGCGCGGGCAGAATCGCTCGGCATAGACGCCAAGGTCGGAGTAATGCAACGTCCGGAGCGAATCGTCCTGCTCTCCGCCCCCCAGGCGCTCTTCGGGCTCTTCTGGAACGGCTGGGTTCTGATCGGGATTATTATTCTTCTTTCAGTGACAGCGTGCATTACCGCGGTCCAACGGATCGCGTTCGTCTATCATGCGACGAAGAACATCGACCCGAAGCCGATCAGAATGGTCACCGATGCTGTTCCGCCGGCAAAAGCAGCGGGAATATCGGCAACGCGTCGCGCACAATCCTAATTACAAAACGGAGATAGAAATTGGCCAGATCGTCCTCTGGTGCCGCCCCTAAATCGATAGCGCCGGCCACCGGTCGCCTGGGCATTCTGACGCCCGGACTCGGTGCCGTCGCGACAACTTTCATGGCCGGAGTCGAGAGCATAAGGCGCGGATACTCGAAGCCCATAGGCTCCCTCACTCAGATGGCGACCATCAGGCTCGGCAGGAGAACAGACAAGCGGGCCCCGCTCATCAATGACTTCGTTCCGCTCGCGAAGCTGGACGACATTGTGTTTGGAGCGTGGGACCCGATTCCGGACGACGCGCTCACCGCGGCCAGGAAAGCCGGCGTCCTCGAGGAGCGGGACATCGAGCCAATCGCCGATTTTCTGAAGAAGATCAAACCCATGCCCGCCGTGTTCGACAACAAGTACGTCACGCGCATTCATGGCACCAACGTCAAGAAGGGCAAGACCAAGCGCGATCTCGCGGAGCAGCTCCGGCAGGACATGCGCGACTTCAAATCGAAGAACAAGTGCGACCGTCTGGTGATCGTCTGGTGCGCGTCGACCGAGATCTACATCAAGGCCGGGCCGCAGCACGCGACGATCGAGCAGTTCGAGAAGGCGATGGAGAAGAACGACGACGCGATAGCTCCATCGATGCTCTATGCCTACGCCGCGATCATGGAAGGAATTCCATTCGCGAACGGCGCCCCGAATCTTTGCGTCGACACCCCTGCCTTGCTCAAGCTCGCGCAGGATCGCGGCGTTCCGATCTCGGGCAAGGATTTCAAAACGGGTCAGACGTGGATGAAGACCATCGTCGCGCCTGGTCTCAAAGCGCGCATGCTGGGACTGGCCGGCTGGTACTCGACGAACATCCTGGGCAACCGCGACGGAGAAGTTCTCGACGACCCCCAGTCGTTCAAGACCAAGGAGGAGTCGAAGCTCAGTGTTCTGCACACGATCCTTCAACCCGAGCTCTACCCGGAGCTCTACAAGGATTTCTCGCACGTCGTGCGCATCAACTATTACCCGCCGCGCGGCGATAACAAAGAAGGCTGGGACAACATCGACATCGTGGGATGGATGAATTATCCCATGCAGATCAAAATCAATTTTCTGTGCCGAGATTCGATTCTTGCAGCTCCGATCGTACTTGATCTGGCGCTCTTCTCGGATTTCGCGCACCGCGCGGGACTGAAAGGCATTCAGGAATGGCTCTCCTTCTACTACAAGAGTCCAATGGCTGCGCCCGGACTGCAGCCCGAACACGATCTGTTCATCCAGCAGACGAAGCTCAAGAACACCCTTCGGCATCTCATGGGCGAGGATCAGATCACCCACCTCGGGCTGGAGTACTACGCGTGAAGATCTCCCACGCCCTTCTGTGCGTGGCGCTTCTCGCGGCTATTCCGAGCTGCGGGTCGAACCCACGGACGCTCGACCTGCGGCTGTGGTCGGACAGCTACGCGTTCCGCGTGACGACAGACCCGAGGCCTCCGCGCGCGCTCGAGCCGATCACTTACAGAATCGTGGTGCAGGACAAGAAGACCGGGCAGCCTATCGAAACTGGTGAAGGCAGGATTTTCGCAACCAGCGCGGATAGAGCCAACACGAGCGACGGGTTCAGGAAAGAGAAGGAGCTCGGGACTTATTCAGGCAAATTGTTTTTCGCGACGACAGGTGACTGGGCGGCCGCGATCCAATTCCGGCGCGAAAAGAATCCCGCGATGCCGCTCGAGCGTGTTGACTGGATTCAAACCGTGCATCCGGCCGCCGAGCCGGGCACCTGACCAACTGACATGCGTCATTTTTTTAGAACTCAGCTCACCCCAACCGATGTGCTGCGAATCGCGGATGATTTCTTTCCTGAGATCGGAATGGAACGCTCGGGCCATACGGCACGATCGCGGATGTTCGAGGGAGATCTCGGCAAGCTTCAACTGAGTGTACGGAAGGAAGGCGGTCATTTTACGTTCGTCGAGGTGAATACCGACCAGACCGGCGAAAGCAGGCTCGATCGCAACGCGAAGAAGCTGTTCGTCGCGCTTCACAAAGCGGGCGATCCGCGGCACCGCATCGAAGCGGCTTACTAGGATGGCGCGGTCAGGCGCGGCCGCGTCCAGTCCGGCGAGCGTCACTGGTGACGGCGCCCGCTCCGATGCCACCTCCCTCACGAGGGAACAGAAGCTCGAGCTGTACTACTTCATGCGACTCACTCGCTCACTCGAGGAGCGGCTGGTCAATCTTTACAGACAGACGAAGGTAGTAGGCGGACTCTTCCGCTCGCTGGGCCAGGAAGCAGACGCTGTTGGAAGCGCCTACGCACTCGACCGCTCCAAGGGCGACATGCTGTCGCCGCTCATCCGGAATCTAGGCTCGATGCTTGTCCAGGGCGCCAAGCCGAACGAGATCATCAAGCAGTACATGGCGAAGGGCGATTCGCCGACTCGCGGGCGCGAACTCAACATCCATTATGGCGATCTCGAGCGAGGATTTATCGGACAGATCTCACACCTGGGCGACATGGTTCCAGTGATGGCCGGTGTAACGCTGTCATTCAAGATGCGCAGGCAGAATCGCGTCGGGCTGGTATATGTCGGCGACGGCGCGACGTCGACAGGCGCGTTCCACGAAGGAATCAATTTCGCGGCAGTGCAGCGGTGCCCGCTGGTGGTGATCGTCGAGAACAATGGCTACGCGTACTCGACGCCGCTCAGGAAACAGACCGCCGCAAAGCAACTCGTCGACAAGGCAATCGGTTATGGAATTGCCGGCGAGCAGGCCGACGGGAACGATGTGATCGCGACATATGAGGTGACCAAACGCGCTGTGGACCGGGCCCGCAGCGGCGGGGGTGTAACACTCATCGAGCTGATCACCTATCGACGGAAGGGTCACGCCGAGCACGACAATCAATCGTACGTTCCAGCGGGTGAGATCGATCGGTGGGCAAAGGAGAATGATCCGATCGATCGCTACGCGGCACGACTTAACGACGAAGGAGTCGGCGCGCCGGAGCTCGCTGCGATTGACGCGCGGGTGCAGAGCGAGATCGACGAGGCGACCGACGAGGCTGAGGCTTCGCCAATGCCAGATCCGACGGATGCGCTCGTTGGGCTGTACGCCGATCCGCCCGCCGTTGCGCCTCTCTGGTTCAGGCAAGGAATCAAATCGGCGGTCGAAGTACACGAGCGGCCGGCGAGCTGGGGCACGCACGATGTCTGAGATCACCTATCTCGAGGCGATCCGCGAGGCGCTGTTCGAGGAGATGGAGCGCGACGCCAACGTCTTCTGCCTGGGGGAAGATATCGGAGCATATGGTGGCGCGTTCAAGGTGACCGAAGGATTGATGGCGAAGTACGGAGAAGAGCGGGTGATCGACACGCCGATCTCCGAGGCGGCGATAATAGGAGCCGCCGCTGGTGCCGCGCACATGGGAATGCGGCCAGTGTGCGAGATGCAGTTCATCGATTTCATCTCGACAGGCTACGATATGCTCACGAATTACGTCGCGACGGCGCGGTACCGGGCGATGCTGCCGTGTCCGATGGTCGTTCGCGGACCGAGCGGCGGATACGTGCGGGGCGGGCCGTTTCACTCGCAGAACCCCGAAGCGGCGTTCCTGCACACCCCCGGTTTGAAGATCGTATATCCGGCGACCGCGAGCGACGCCAAAGGATTGCTAAAATCAGCAATTCGTGACGACGACTGCGTGCTCTACTTCGAGCACAAGTACCTCTATCGACGCATCAAGGAAGAGATGCCGTCCGGAGATCATCTCACTCCGATCGGGAAAGCGAGAATTGCGCGCGAGGGGCGCGACGTCTCGATCATCACCTACGCATCGACCGTCTGGAAGGCGTTGGAGGCGGCGGAGCAGGTTGAGAAAGAGGATGGACTCTCGGTCGAGGTGGTCGACCTCCGTACACTTCTTCCGATGGACGACGACGCAATCACCGCGACCGTGAAGAAGACCAACCGCGTCCTGATCGTCCACGAGGACACCCGAACGGGGGGCGTCGCTGGAGAGATAACGGCGCGAATCACCGAGAACGCTTTCGAGTGGCTCGATGCACCGATTCTTCGAGTGACCGCTGCCGATGTGCCGCTTCCCTATTCACCGCCGCTCGAGGATTACGTGCTTCCACAGACATCCGACATCGTGCTCGCGCTGCGAAAGCTTGCGGCGTACTGATGCCCGAGGCGGATGCGCGCGGCGAAACGCTGCGACCAAGCAAGGTTGGCGTTGGTTGCCTGACGACCATCGCCGGGTTTTTCAGTGGTGGAATGATTGCAGTGTTCGTTGCAAAGGTGGTTGGAAGCGCTCAGGGATGTAAACCTCCCGAGGGACTTCCGGCGTGCAACTGGTGGGTGTATGCTGGTATCGGAGCGTTGATTGGTGCAGTGACGCTGCCCGTTCTTGCGTTGAGACGTCTGAACCAGCCTCGGGTCGGCGAATAGCGAACGAAGGAGAAGCAGTGGCACGTGTAGACATCATCATGCCGCAGATGGGCGAATCGATCGCCGAGGGCACGCTTTCGAAGTGGCTGAAGAAGGTGGGCGACGAGGTGAAACGAGACGAGCCGATCTTCGAGATCTCGACCGACAAAGTTGACGCGGAGATCCCCGCGCCTACCGCGGGAGTGCTGGCGGAGATCCTGGTGAAGGAGGGCGAGACTGTCGCGGTGCAGACAGTCGTCGCGCGGCTGGAGACAGAGAAGCGGGATGCGGGAAGTGGGTCGCCCGAGGTGGAGGGCGTTAGTGTTGCCGACGCTTCGGCATCGGCGAAGTCTGTGACCGCCGCACCGGTCGCGTCCACGGCGCCGGCAGCGCCCTCGCCCGCGCGTCAGCAGCCAGCTTCCCCGGCGATTGCTGCTTCGCACTCTGGCAACGGCAACTCCTTTGAGGATCGCGTTCGCACCAAATCGTCGCCACTGGTTCGCAAGATTGCGGCGGAGCACGGCGTCAACATTGGCTCATTGCAGGGCTCGGGTGTCGCGGGCAGGGTCACGAAGCGCGACATACTCGGCTTCATAGAGTCAGGCGAGGGGAGCAAAGCGGTTCCCGCCGTCCCGCATCCCGCGTCCCGCGTCCCGCTTCCCGAGCCATGGCCTGGAGACACCGTCGAGCCGATGTCCAAGATGCGCGCGCTCATCAGCGAGCACATGGTCGCATCGCGACATACGTCGGCACACGTCACATCGTTCTTCGAGATCGATTTCACCCGGGTTGCACGCATCCGCGCAAAAAAGCGGGCCGAGTTCGAGGCAGCAACTGGCCAGAAGCTGACCTACATGCCTTTCATCATCAAAGCAGTTACGGAGGGCATCAAGGCATTCCCGATCATGAACTCCTCGGTAGCTGGCACCAACATCATCTACCGCAAGCAGATCAATATCGGTGTAGCGGTGGCGCTCGACTGGGGATTGATCGTACCGGTGATCAAGCACGCGGACGATCTATCGCTCTCCGGAATCACTCGCGCGTTGAACGATCTCGCCGGGCGCGCGAGAGCCAAGAAGCTTTCGCCCGAAGAGGTGCAGGAAGGAACCTTCACGATCACCAATCCGGGCGTGTTCGGCTCCCTGATGGGATCTCCGATAATCAATCAGCCGCAGGTTGCGATCCTTGGCGTAGGCGCAATCGAGAAGCGCCCGAAGGTCCTCACCGGCCCCGATGGTGAAGACACCATCGCCATCCGCACATGCGCTTATTTTTCAATCTCGTTCGACCATCGCATCATCGACGGCGCAGTAGCCGATCAATTCCTTGCATTCGTGAAGAAAACCATTGAAACATTCCCAGAAACCGGACTCTAGAATGCCGCGCGCTATGACTATCCAGCGCTCGACCGTTCCGGCCTCCGAGCGCGCGAATTACACGAAGCGTCTCAAGGCGCTTCGCTCTCACTATGCGGCGGCGAATTGCCGTTTCTGGGTATTCGAGGAGTCATCGCTTCCGGGTGCGTTCATCGAGTTCACCGAAGCCGACGATCCGGAAACCCTGACGATCGCGCACGCCAATGCTCCGCACAAAACGCTCGATCCGTCGCGGGTCTATCAGGAAGTGGAGCTTTAGCATGCCCGCGCGCTCCGTCGACGTGAACGGTGAAAAATGGAACGTGTACCCGTCCGGTTATATCACGGTGTACACTCAGGACGAGTATGGACTGCTCTTTACGCGCGGAGAGGGAGAGAATCGCGAGGTGCGCGTTACCCGATATTCCCCGCAGGGCACGCGCTCGCGGGAGAAGTCGTTCTCCGAGCTGTCGGACGATCAGCTTCGCGCATTATTCGAGCAATCACAGCCAAGCTTCACATCGCCTGAGGCCGGTTACGAGCGGTGAGCGGAGAGACGGGCGGGCGGCCGTTCGTCGACCTGCATACTCACTCGACCGCCTCTGATGGTACCCTCCCGCCCGAGGAGGTAATTGCCGCCGCGGAGAAGTGCGGATTGTTCGCGCTCGCTCTCACCGATCATGATACGATCGCCGGCGTGCGTGCCGCGCGCGAAGCCGGAGAGCGAGTTGGCATCCGGGTTGTCGCGGGCGTCGAGCTCAGCGCGTTCGAGGATGACCGCGAAGTTCATCTCCTCGCTCTACACCTCTCTCAGTTGGAGTCTCTCGAGAGGAGACTGCTGGAATTACGTGCATCGCGACACGGGCGCGCGGAGAGAATCGTGGCCAAGCTCAACACACTCGGCATACCGCTGACGCTCGAGGAAGTGCTCAAGGAATCCAATGGCGGCGCGGTCGGCAGGCCACACGTTGCGCGAGCGCTAATGGCTCGCGGGGTCGTATCGGACTTCAGGGACGCATTCACGCGCTATCTGGGCACGAGTGGAAGCGCTTTCGTACCGAAAGACAAACTTTCTGTTGAAGACGCAATCGCCATCGCGCACGAGGCGGGTGCGATTGCCGTTTGGGCGCATCCCGGAGATGGTGGACGTCGTGAGCGCCTTGAACCGCTCGTCGCGGCAGGTTTGGACGGCATCGAAGTGAGACATCCGAGTCACTCCGCGGAGGACATGAAGCGGCTCCAGGCGCTCGCTGATTTCTTCAATCTCGTCCCCAGTGGCGGCTCCGACTGGCATGGGTCCAGCGAGGGCCCTCGGCGCCTCGGAATGATGAACGTGCCGAAGGCATGGCTAGAGAGGCAGGACGAGCGGGTAGCATCTTTGACCGCGACGGCAAAGTCGTGAGGGAGCGGCGCTCGTGGAGCTGAAAGGGCGGGTTGCCCTCGTCACCGGTGCCGGGACCAGAGTCGGGCGCGTGATCGCTCTCGCGCTCGGAAAAGCCGGCATGCGCGTGGCAGTTCACTACGCGGGATCAGAAAAGGGTGCGCGCGAAACAGCTTCCGAGATCGTGCGGGGCGGAAGCGAGGCGCGAACGCTGCCTGGAGATCTCATCGATCCTGCAACCGGGCCGAGACTGATCGAGCACACTGTAAAAGTCTTTGGCTCACTCGACGCGCTTGTGAATTCCGCGGCGGTGATGCTGCGTACTCCAGTCGGTGAAGTACTTGTGGAAGATTGGGACGCAATGTTCGCGCTGAACCTGCGCGCGCCGTTCTTTCTGTCTCAGGCCGCGGCGCGCGTGATGCGTGACGGTGCCGCGATCGTCAACATCGCGGACCTCGCCGCATTCGAGACATGGCGTGCGTATGTCCCGCATTCCATCACCAAGGCCGGTGTTGTGCAGATGACGCGCGGCCTCGCGCACGCGCTCGCGCCAAAGATTCGCGTCAATGCGATCGCTCCGGGTCCTGTTCTATTGCCAGAAGGTTGGACCAAGGAAGAAGCCGACAAGCTGATTTCGACGACCCCGTTATGCAGGCTCGGATCACCCGAGGATGTAGCCCAGGCGGTTTTGTATCTGTTGAGCGCGGACTATGTCACGGGTGAAACGATCATCGTTGACGGTGGCCGTCACGTTCGCACCTGAGCGCCTGAGACTTCTCAAGTCGCCCCGTCGTCGCCCCTGAAAGCGTTCGCCGAAAGGAATGCGCGGCACGTTGGGATTATATTTCGGATGTGAAGCAACCGACGACGGTACGCGAATACGATGTCGTAATTGTTGGTGCGGGCCCCGCCGGAATGACGGCCGCCCTGTACACCGGTCGTGCCATGCTCCGAACCGCCGTTCTCGAGCGAGGGTTCCCGGGTGGAGAGCTTCTCAACACCGAGTACCTCGATGACGTGCCCGGCTTTCCGAAAATTCTCGGGCACGAGCTGGCGGAGAAGTTTGCGACGCACGCGAAGCAATTCGGCGCGGAGTTTTTCGAGACGACCGGCGTCGCTTCCGTTACCAAGATGCCCGATGGTTACTTCCACACGGAAACCGAAAATGGCGAGATCTTCCGGTCTCCCGCCACGATCGTCACGTCAGGCGGAACGCCGATCAAGCTGGGCATCCCGGGTGAGCTGGAATACGCGGGGAAGGGAGTATCGTACTGCGCGATTTGCGACGCTGCATTCTTCAAGCAGCAGGTAGTTGCCGTCGTAGGCGGTGGTGACGCGGCGTGCGAGGAAGCTGATTTTCTCACGCGCTACGCCAGCAAGGTTTATCTGATTCACCGCCGCAACGAGTTTCGCGCGTCGAAGATCCTCCAACAGCACGTTTTCGACAATCCGAAGATCGAAGTGATCTGGGACACCGTCGCCGAAAAAGTCGAGGGCAATCCACAAACGGGAATGACGGGCCTGCGCCTTCATAACCTGATCACGCAAAAGCGCTGGCTTCTCGACGCGACGGGTCTGTTCGTATTCATAGGGTTCAGGCCGAATACAGGGGTCATTGCCGGACATTTCGAGCACGACGTGATGGGCTATGTTCTCACCGACAGCGCGATGATGTCTTCCATCCCAGGCCTCTTCGTCGCCGGCGACCTGCGGGCTCAACTCACGCGCCAGGTAACGACGGCGTCAGGCGACGCGACTACCGCGGCGATCGCGGCGGACAAGTACATCACGCGGTTCAAGGAAATGGAGCGCACGAATTCCACTGACGCATCTACGCGAAGCGCGCTCGAGAGCTCGCACGTCAGCGCCGGTGGATACACCTGATGTTGAACGCCACGACGCGAGCGACACTCGAGCAATGAGGGTCGAGACGTTCACCGTCGGCAGCTTTCAGGAAAACTCCTATCTGGTGATCGACGACCGCAGGCAAAGGGCGGTGATGGTCGACCCCGGCGGCGACGGCGACAGGCTCGTAAATGCAATCGATCGGTCCGCAGCGAAGCTCGACGCGATCTGGATCACACACGCACACGTCGACCACGTCGGAGGAATCGCGGCAATCAAGCGGCGCTGGGATGTGCCAATCTTTCTGCATCCGCTCGACTACCGTCTTTACGAAGCGGCGGTTAGGCAGGCGGAGGTTTACGGAATTCCGTTCGAGGAGCCTCCGCTGCCCGACAAGGAATTCGTCGACGGCGGGCATCTAGAGATCGGCGAGGTCAAAATGGAAGTAATGCATGCTCCCGGACACTCACCCGGCCACGTCGTAATTCACGGAGGCGGAATCGCCCTCGTCGGTGACTGCCTTTTCGCCGGCTCGATTGGCCGAACGGATCTTCCGTTCTCGAATCCGGCGGATCTTACGGCATCACTGCAGAAAATCGCGGCGCTCCCGCCCGAAACCGTCGTCTACTCGGGCCACGGCCCGGCGACGACAATCGGAGAAGAGCGGCTGTCGAATCCCTTTCTGAATGGCACAGCTCGCATCGTCGGGCGCTAACCTCGATCGTCGACTTGCGACTATAACTTGCAACTATCATGACCGAAAAGACCCGCACCGAGAAGGATCCGCTTGGCACGCTCGACGTTCCGGCCGATGCTCTTTATGGCGTCCAGACGCTGCGCGCCGTTCAGAACTTTCCGATCAGCGGCCTTCGACCGTTGCCGGCTTTCGTCGATGCGACAGTGCAGATCAAGCGCGCGGCCGCGCTCACGCACAAGGAAACGGGCCGCCTCGAGGCGCGTCTCGCCGACGCAATAGTTCAAGCGGCGGACGAAGTGCTCGGCGGCCGCCATCGCGAGCAGTTCGTGGTGGACGTGTACCAGGCCGGCGCCGGGACGTCGCACAACATGAACTGCAACGAGGTGCTCGCCAACCGCGCCAACGAGATCCTGGGCGGTACGCGCGGAAGCTATTCCCCAGTTCATCCGAACGATCACGTCAACATGGCGCAGTCCACCAATGATGTGATTCCCACGGCGATTCGCCTCGGCTGCTTGATGGAGCTGGCCAGCTTCGAGAAGAGCTTCGAGGATCTTGCAACCGCGTTCGAAACGAAAGGCGAAGAGTTCGACGACGTTCTCAAATCAGGGAGAACGCATCTGCAGGACGCAATGCCGATCAGGCTCGGTCAGGAGCTCAATGCGTACGCCGGAACACTTCGCCGTGGGTTGCAACGCGTGGTCGACGCCGCTGACTACCTGCGCGATCTCGGAATCGGCGGGAGTGCGGTCGGGACTGGTGTCAACGTGGAGCCTGCATACCCGAAGCTGATGGTGAAGCATCTTCAGGCTGGAACCGGACTAAAACTTCGTGAAGGCAAGGATCGCGTCCAACTGATGCAAAGTATGGGCGACGCCGCCGGGTTCAGCGCGCAATTGCGGGTGCTGGCGCTCGATCTGAGCAAGATCGCGAGCGACCTCCGCCTGATGGCGAGTGGCCCACGAACTGGTATCGACGAGATTCGACTGCCGGCCGTTCAGCCGGGCTCGTCGATCATGCCTGGCAAGGTGAATCCATCGATCCCTGAGATGGTGAATCAGGTCTGCTTTCAGGTGATCGGTAACGACGCCTGCGTGAGCGCGGCCGCGGAGCACGGACAGCTCGAGCTCAACGTGATGATGCCCGTCATCGCGCACAACGTGCTGTTCTCGATGATGATTCTCCGCAACAGCGCGCGCGTCCTCACGGATAAGACCGTCAAAGGCATGGAAGCCAATAGGGAGCAGTGCGAGTACTGGCTCGAGCGCTCCGCGGCGCTTGCGACTGCGCTCGCGCCGCAGATCGGCTACGCCCGCGCGGCGGAGATCAGCAAGCAATCGGTGAAGGAGAACGTTCTGATTCGCGACCTCGTCAAGCGCGAGAAAGTTCTACCGCCGCAGGAGATCGACGAAGTGCTCGATCTCCGCAAAATGACCGAAATCGGCGTTCCAGGCGGCTCGCACGGTGGAGTCTCGTCGGGTTGACGATCGTGCCACGAATCCCTATCGTGAAGGCATGCGGATAACAACGTGGGCTGAGTACGGAGTCATCTGCGCTCTGAACCTCGCCAAGCGTACCGATCTCGGCCCGGTGAATGGCCGAGAGATAGCGCGGCAGGAACGGCTGCCCGGAGACTACGTCGAGCAGATTCTCCTTCGACTGCGTAGAGCGGGCGTGATTACCAGCACTAGAGGCGCGCGAGGCGGATACGTCCTTGCAAGACCGCCCCAGGAAATTTCTATCCGCGACGTCATCCATGCTTCCGAGCTCGAGACCTTCGATCTCCACTGTGTGAGCCATCCAGTGGAAGAGGAGCGGTGCTCATCCTCGCACAACTGCAGTATCCGGCCGGTGTGGGTGATGCTACAGCAGCGGATCGACGATGTGCTTCAGGGGGTTAGTCTCGCCGATCTGCTGCACGACGAGCCGACCGTTCGGGAGCGGGTGGGACTTCACACTCCCGCGGCCTCGGCCAAGGCCGGGTTGCCGATTCTGGAAACGGTTTAACTCAAAATTCTGGGCAGGAACTGCAACTGAACGGGTGTGGGGCGGGAGAAGCACAGGTGTCAGTTATCTAGTCACCACGCCCTTACTTTCCTTGTGGCTGAACTCACAGCAAGCAGGCGCTTTCTAAAGCAAGCATGCGGCGGTACGTAAGACGCGTAGTTACCAGCAAACTGCCGCCTGTGCTTCTCCCGCCCCACACCCGTTCAGTTGCCTCAAAACTCGGAAGCTCGGGCGATGCAAGAGTGCCGAAGGGGGGACTCGAACCCCCACGAGCTTGCGCCCACTGGCTCCTGAAGCCAGCGCGTCTACCAGTTCCACCACTTCGGCGAGGTGCTCATCTAAGATAGACGAAAGCCAGGAATAATGAAGTCGGCGCCAACGCTTTCCTGATAATGTTGTTGCGTCTAACTTGAGCGCCAAGTCAAATGGCAGAGAGAGTCGAGAAAGATGAAAAGGAGTCGGTCGCGCGGAACAAACGCGCCAGGCACGACTACCACATCCTCGACACGTGGGAGGCGGGGGTCGTTCTTACCGGCAGCGAGGTGAAGTCGCTGCGAAACGGAAAGGCCAACATCGCTGATTCATACGCGATCGTTAAGGATGGTGAGGTTTTTCTGCTCAATCTGCACATATCGCCGTACGAACAGGCGAGCTACTTCAATCACGAGCCCACGCGGACCCGGAAGCTGCTTCTGCACAGGAAGGAGATCCGGAAGATGATCGGCGCAGTCGAACGTCAGGGGCTGACCATCATTCCGCTCGAGATCTACTTCAAGCGCGGCAAGGCGAAAGTCGCGTTAGCGCTCGGCAAGGGCAAAAAACTCTACGACAAGCGCGCGGACGAGAAGCGTCGCGACGATGAGCGCGACATGCAGCGCGCGGTTCGCACGCGATGATCGCTCTTCTTCTCTTTCTTCAGACCGCGGTCGCGACGCCGAATGTCCCGATCCCAACCTTCGTCGTCGTGCGCGACGGCACCAGCGCCGTCTCGCTCCCTGTTACTATCGACGGCGGTGCGCCGAGTGTGCGGGCCGATGCGTTGATGCGGGCGATGCACGGCATTCTGATCACGTCTACTAACCTGCACTACACGCTGTCGCTTCCGCGCACGCGCCTGGATCTGATCGACGGCATCCCGTTCGCAAAACTCGATACGCTCACGATTCCGCTGACCCGCGCCCCGAAAGTGCAGGGCGGCGTGCTGTACCTCCCATTTCAGTTTGTAAGCGAGCTGATTCCGCGCTACGTTAGCGGTTACGTGTACGATGCGGCGCAAGCGGAATTACGTACTTCGCCGACGGTAGCATCTGTGCGGCCGACGCCGGCGCCGGTGGTGCCTGCCTCGAGCCCGTCTGGCGTTCGCGCGAGCTCTGCGCCGGCCACTACCTCCGTAGTAAGCAAGACAGCTTCTCCAGGGCCGGCCGCCCCCCAGAGATCTGCGGTCGCCGAGTCCTCGTCGGCTGCTCCGCGAAAGACCGCATCGCAGCGGCGCGTTTACACGAAGCCGGCGAATCGGCAACTCGTCGTGATCGATGCCGGACACGGAGGGCCAGACCGGGGGATGACCGGACCCATCGGTACGCCGACCTGGTTCGTCGAAAAGGATGTGACGCTCGCGGTAGCGAAAAAGCTTGCGTCAGCTCTGCGCGCGCGGGGTGTGGACGTACTGATGACGCGGACCACCGATACCCTGATTGCACTCGCCGATCGAGGCAAGATCGCGAACAGCAATCACGGCGACGTTTTCATATCGATCCACTGCAACGCGCCTGGCTACCAAACCGCCGCTGCCGCCCGCGAGCGCGGATTCGAGACATATTTTCTGGCCGAGGCGAAGACCGAGGATGAGCGTCGGGTGCAGGACATGGAAAACGAATCGGTGAAATTCGAGACCGGAGCCAATACATCGAAGGGTGATCCTCTCAGCTTCATCATCACGGACATGGCGCAGAATGAGCACCTGCGGGAATCGAATGATCTTGCGCAGACCATCCAAAATGGGCTGATCGAAGTGCATCCGGGTCCGAACCGTGGTGTGCAGCAGGCGAATTTCGCGGTGCTGCGGGGATCCTACATGCCGGCGGTGCTGGTCGAAATCGGTTTCGGCAGCAATCAATCCGAGGCGACTTACCTGAGCGATCAGGACAACCAGCGCGCAATCGCGAAAAACCTGGCAGAATCGGTGCTCGCGTACCTGGCACACTACGAGTCCCGAATTGGGGGCAACCGGTAGGAGTGTCCTCTTCCGCGCTGGCAGTCAACGTCGCGGGAATCGATTTTCAAAATCCGATATTACTTGCCGCTGGGACCGCTGCCTACGGCCGTGAGATTGCGCGCGTCATAGATCTCGATGCTCTTGGCGGTCTGGTCACCAAGGCTGTGAGCGTCGAACCGAGACACGGTGCGCCTGCCCCTCGGGTAGCGGAGTTCGAGGGCGGAATGATCAACGCGGTCGGACTGGCAAATCCCGGCGTCGAAGAAGTGAGGCGCGAGCATTTACCCTGGCTCGCGGCGCATCTGGCAAAAGCCAAGGTATTGGTCAACGTCGTGGGGAGCCGGACCGAAGATTTCGCGACAGTGGTCTCCACGCTGGCGACGTCAGCCCCTATCGCGGGTTTCGAGCTCAATGTGAGCTGCCCAAATGTGAAAGCTGGCGGAATGGAATTCGGCGCGGATCCGGCGGCGCTCAAGGACGTGGTCGCGCGAGCGCGCGCCGAGGGGCTGCCCCTGTTCCTGCTCGGCCACTCGTTCGGCGGCATGCCGCTCATTGTCGTCGCCAACGCGCTCAGGCTCGTGAAGCGCCTTCGCGATCGTGCTCCAGTGGTTTTGGTCGAGGTAGACGACTGGCCGAGACCGGATCG
>CADDZN010000013.1 GCA_902812375.1 bacterium
GTGGAGTGATGGGCGGCACCCACGGAAAGGCCAGCAAGGTCGTTGGCCGCGCTCGCAGCCGCATCGATATCGAGCGATCGGTAAGTTCCGGCACGTGCGCCAACGGAAGCGCGCGGAGTGGATGAAGCTTTTCGGGTAAAGATCTGGACGATTCCCGAAACGGCGTCGGCGCCATAGAGAACACTTGTCGGACCGCGCACGATCTCAATGCGATCGATGTTGTCGGTGGTGAGGTTGCTCAAGTCCACGGCGCCACCAGACGTGTTGATCGGGACTCCGTCGATCAGGACTTTGGTGTAGCGGCTCTCACCGCCACGCAGGAAGAGCGAAGTTGTCGCGCCGTACGAGCCACTCTGGACCAACATCGCACCAGGAACTTCACGCAGCGCGTCGGTGACACGGGTCACCCCTCTGGCCCGGAGGTCATTCCCGTTCAAAACCGTGACAGCCTGCGTCAGCGTGCTCGCGGGGCGAGGAATTTTGGATGCTGACACGACGACAGTGCCGAGATGAGTGGTGTCTGCTTCCTGGGCGAGCGTCTGCGTAGCGCCCGTGAGGGCGAGGGCAAAGGCGACAAAGTGAGTGGTATTCATTTTCGAGTGAGTGAGAATTAGGTCGATTACGATCAAAGGCTGACGGGACGCCGGAGCGGAACAAGCGCGGGAGCGCCGACAGCGGGGTCGCGAGTTATCACAACAGGCCAACCGTAAATCGACTCGAGTCGATCTGCCTTCATCACTTCGGCGGGCGTGCCGCTGATTGCGATCAAACCCTCGTTGAGTAACACGATGGTGTCAGCAAAGCGCGCGACGAGATTCAACTGGTGGCTCACGAGCAAAACGGCGAGACCAGAGCGCGCCAGCGAGGCAAGCAGCTCGAAGATGGCCATCTCATGAGCGACATCGAGAAAGGTCGTGGGCTCATCGAGCACGAGCACCGGCGCCCGTTGCGCCAGCGCGCGTGCGATGCGAACGCGCTGCCACTCGCCACCCGAGAGCGCGTCGGTATCGCGGTCGGCAAGGCTCGAGACACCCGCCTGCGACAGTGCCGTGTCGATCGCCTGTGCATCCAGGGATGATGGAGCACGCCACAGTCCCAGATGCGGGTACCTGCCGAGGGCAACGTATTCTCTAACCTGCAGTGGAAATGCGGCGTCCTCCCGCTGCGGAACAACCGCAACGCGTCTGGCGAGCTCGCCGTGCGTAAGCGCACGCACATCGATACCACCAACAGTTATGGCGCCGCCGATAATTTCGACGCGGCGAATCAGAGCTCGCACGACTGAACTCTTACCCGACCCGTTCGGTCCCGCGAGCGCGGTCAGTCTACCAGCTTCCGCAATGAAGCTCACGCGATTGACGGCATTTCTTTTGGCGCCCGGGTAAGACACGACGAGATCACTTACCTGGATCATGCGGCACGCTTTAATTGCGCGAGAAAAAATGGTACGCCGAGAAGGGCGGTGATTGCGCCTAGCGGCAGCTCAATTGGCGGCGCGACCGTGCGAGCCGCCAAGTCCGCCGCTACGACGAGCGTGGCGCCTATCAGAGCAGAAGCAACGATCAGTGGCCGGTGGGCGCGCAATCCGACGCGCCGCGCGATGTGTGGTACGACGAGCCCAACGAATCCGATGAGTCCGGCGGCCGCCACAGTTGCCGCCGCAAGCAGTGCGGCAATGAGGAAGATCCGCTGCCCTGATCGTTCCGCGTCGATGCCAAGTGATGCCGCGGTCTCCTCGCCGAGTGCGAGGATGTCAATCTCGCGCGCCCAATAAACGAGCGCCCCGCCCGCTACCGCTACGCTCGCCGCCAGCCACGCCGCGCTTCTCCACGTCGCGTCGGTCGCGGAACCCATCATCCAGAAAAGTGCGCCACGCACAGTATTCGGATCGGCGCTCGCCAGTGCGACCATAATCGTGGCGTTTGCAAATGCGCCGACGATCACTCCAGCCAGTAGGAGCGTCCGCAAATCCCCCTTTGCACCGCGTCCGCCCACACGGCTTACGGTGAGCGCGAGGACCACCGCCGCCATGGAGCCGACAAACGCCGCAAGCATCACCAGCGCGTCGTTTTTTATACCAAGAGCAAAGACAATTACTGCTCCAACCGCTGCTCCGCCGGACACACCCAGCAGGTACGGCTCCGCAAGCGGATTGCGAAGGGATCCCTGGAGAGCAGCACCACTTGATCCGAGTCCAGCCCCGACAAGCGCGCCGAGCAATACGCGAGGAAGGCGAAGATCTCGAACAATCGCGATAGCGGTTGGGTCGCCGATGCCGCGCAGTGCGTCGAGTACTGCTCCGATCGGGATGGAGACGGCACCGTGCGCGACGGCAATCACTGCGACGCAGAGAAACGCGGCGACAAGTACCAACCAGCCGCCCTGAGGGAACCGGCTCACCGCAGTGCCCCCGGATGCAGGAGATTCGCTAGCATCACGGCCGCTTCACCAAGCTTCACCGACGGTCGACCAACTAGCGTGGTGTCCACGACCAGAACCCTGCCGCGTGCGGCCGGCACGATTCGCCAGCGGGGCTCAGATTCGATCTGCGCCTTACCTATTGGACCGGCGAGAATGAAGTCGGGATTTCTGCGAGCGATGTCCTCGAGGGAGATCTCCCCGGAGGGGCCAGTGATATCCGCGTAAATGTTTCGTGCGCCGGCGATCTCGACGAGCTCGTTCATGAAACTTCCGGCTCCGATCGTAATCACAGGCGCGTCCCAGATGTGCCAGAAGACAGTCGGTCGCGGCAGGCGAGCGGTCGCATTACGCACGCGCTCGAGAGTATGGGAAACGGAATCCGAGACTATGCGCGCTCGCCCAGTATCTCCGAGTATCGCGCCGAGCAGACGAACCGTGCGACGAAAATCCGAGATGTTGTCGTTCTTGAGCGACAACGTGTTGACTCCAGCCGCGCGCAGACGGTCAGCGGCGGACCTGTCGTCCTGGCTTGCATAGAGGATGACGAGATCGGGATGCACACCGAGCACCGCCTCGACGTTGGGGTGCATCCCATTGCCGAGTGACGGTACAAGTCTCGCCGAATCTGGAAAGAGATCGTAGCGACTGCGGCCAACCAGTTTGCTGCCGGCGCCGAGCGCAAACAGCATCTCGGTCGTTGCGGGGTTGAGGGAGACGATGCGTTTCGGCGGCGCGCCGAGTCTGACCGGATCCCCGAAATCGTCGCGAGCGACGGCGGGCGCCGAGCGCGAGTCCGCGCAGCCTAGGAAGGCGAACGACAGTAGAAGCAACGTCGAAGGGCGCGCAAAATACAAAACGGGCACTCCTCCCAGAGGAATACCCGCAACGAGCACGCGCCAAAGACGCCTGATCGCCACCAGCACCTCCCCCGAGGTTCTGCGAAAGTGGCGCGGACGAAAGTCGTCTCCTGGCTCCGGGCCGCTGGACTCACCTTCCCGACCGCTCCGCGGTCAGTGGTTTTCGAGTCTGCGTTGATGCCCGTTACAGTGGCGGGGCCGCACCGGCTTTACACCGGTTTCCGTGGCTCCCGTCCGCGATCGATTGTTCTGCGAACCTATCTTCGACCCAATGCGCGCGCAAGTGCGACTACCATCGTCCCACCGATCACCAATGTCACCGCAACGAGATAGCGCGGGTCGATCGTGCGCGTCGAGGCCGGAGCGGGCAGGTCGATTACCGCGACTGAGTTGTGAGGCACATCGGAGGCGAGGAATCGACGGAAATTTCGCTCGTCGACCGTGACTGGATCGACCTCACGAAGATTGGGTGCGCGAACGGTTCCCGCCTTGTCCTCGATCATCACTTCGTAGACCTGAGTGTCTGTCTCTACCGGCAGACTCAGGGGAAAAGACTTGGCGGGCAGCGAGTAGGAGAATGAGAGCTGCTTGATGCCAGGCGCGATTGCGGCGTACACGTTCACTGCTCCCTTGGCGAACGAAACGGCACTCGGTGGAATGTCTCCCTGGGTCACGTGGAAATTGGTCGCGCCGCTCGTGATGTGCGTGCGCCAGGTCGCGTCATCGGGATTGGTTGGGGCTGCAATGCGCGTAACCGAGCTGTCGTTGGAGAGGTCGTAGACTTCGACGACCGACCTGAGCCCATTGGCGTCGACTGAGGAGACAACGACGTGATGGCCGCGAATCGTCATGGGCACGTGCTTCGATGTCGTGTCGAACACAATTACTTCCCCGTCGTTGCCGCTGACGTTGCCCTCGGCGAGCGGCGCCGTGAAATACGCGACTCCGTCGTGCGAGGCCGAGACGAAGTAAACCGCATCGGGACTGCCTGTCCGCTGGTAGCTGAACGCGTAGCGTCCCTGCGCATCCGATTTGACTGAGTCGATCGGGCCGGCACTGTCTGGTCCGACGCGGTGGAGCACCACCCATGCGCCGCTAATCGGATCCATGTCACGCACGCCTGGCCGCACAATCCGGCCCGACACTTTCTGGGAAAACGACGGTAGCGCGGCCTGCAGGAGGAGCAGGACCGCGAGCTTACATATTGAACTTCCCAAAGTCTTCAGGCCGCAGGTTCTCGAGGTATTCCTTGAGCTGGTCCGCTGACATCTCCTCGGACGGCTCCGCGAGAGTCTCAGGTGCTGCCGCCTGCCCTTCCTCGAGAAGAAGGGCGGTCAGAAGACTCTCCTGCGCGAAGATCGGCGCCTCGAACCGCAGAGCAATGGCAATGCTGTCCGATGGACGCGCGTCGATATGAACCGCGCCAGTGCTGCGCGCAATGTGAAGCTCGGCGTAGAAGGTCCGGTTCTCAACTTTGGTGATGTGAACGCGCCGGAGAGTTCCGCCGAGGCCGATGATGAGATTCTTGCACAGATCGTGGGTGAGAGGCCTCTCGCGCTTGAGCTTGTTCATCTCGATCACAATCGATTCGGCCTCGGGCTGCCCAATCCAGATCGGCAGCAGGCGCGCTCCGCCCTTCTCCTGGAGAATCACGACGTAGGAGTTAGTGGACCTGTCGAGTCCAAGGCGCATCACTTCAACTTCGACGAGCTGCATGAATCAAATTAACGTCATGGACAGAAAGTAGAAAAGCTGACCACTCACGTGGTCAGCTTTTCTACACCCCGAACTGTAGTCAGGCTATTTGCCGTCGACAGCTTTTTTCAGATCGGCAACCCGGTCCAGCCGCTCCCACGTAAACAAAGTGCCCTTGCCATTTTTCTTTGGCGCTCTTCCGAAGTGACCATAGGAAGACGTTGGACTGTAAATCGGCTTTCTCAGATCCAGCGCGTTGATGATTCCCTTCGGAGTGAGATCAAACACATTCTGCACCGCGCGCATAATCGCGGTCTCCGGGACCGTGTTCGTGCCGAAGGTATCGACATTGACTGAAACGGGCTCGGCCACGCCGATAGCGTAGGCGAGCTGCACCTCGCAGCGACGAGCGAGTTTTGCGCCGACGATGTTCTTCGCGACCCAGCGGGCGGCGTAGCACGCCGAGCGGTCAACCTTCGAGGGATCTTTTCCGCTGAAAGCGCCGCCGCCATGCCGGCCCATGCCGCCGTAGGTATCGACGATGATCTTTCTGCCGGTGAGGCCTGCGTCTCCCTGCGGACCGCCAATCACGAAGCGCCCGGTCGGATTGATGTGGAACTTGATGCCCTTGTCGCGAAGCCCCTTCGGAATGACTGGGTCGATGACTTCAGAGACAATTGCCTCGCGCAGCTTTTTGGTAGAGATGTCCTCGGAGTGCTGGGTCGAAACGACAACCGTCTCTACTCCGATAGGGAGAGAGTCCTCATAGCAAACCGTGACCTGCGCCTTGCCGTCGGGCCGGACCCAGGCGCCGTCCTTCGACCGCCTGAACTCCGCGAGGCGCTCGGTGAGACGGTGCGCGAGCTGGATGGGCATCGGCATCAACTCGTCCGTCTCCTCAGTTGCATAGCCGAACATCATTCCCTGATCGCCGGCGCCGCCGGTGTCGACGCCCTGAGCGATGTCCGGGGACTGTTTATCGATAGTGCTGATGACGGCGCAGGTCTTCGAGTCGAAGCCGAAACCAGCGTCGTTGTACCCGATCTTGTCGATCGTGGCGCGCACGATCTCGGGAACGTTTACATAAGTCTTGGTGGTGATCTCACCAGCGACGCAGGCCAAGCCGGTGGTAACGAGTGTCTCGCATGCGACGCGGGCCTGTGGGTCGTCGGTGAGAATCGCGTCCAGAATGGCGTCCGAGATCGCATCAGCAACCTTGTCGGGGTGACCCTCGGTTACTGACTCGGAAGTGAACAGATGTCGATCGAGCACGAACTTCCTCTGGGGAATTTGAGGATGATCGGTGGCAACGGTCGCGGGCCGTACTATTCCCGCGCCGAGGAAGCGTTCAGCCCACCGGAGCTCTCGAAGATATTTCCATCGCCGAATCCGGGCAACCCGTCGCGCAAAAAAGCCGCGTCGCCGAACGCCGAGAGAAGTCGGCGACGCAATTCACCTTCCGCTTCGCGCGCCGTCTTTGACTCGAGCGCGGCGTTCGCCGCCTCCGCGGCAACAGCGACACTCACGCCTCGCACGACGCGCTTCACGAGCGGCACCGCTCGTCCGGCCACGCTCAGTGAGCGCACGCCGAGGCCGATGAGGGCGAACGCCATGAGGGGCTGCGACGCCATCTCGCCACATACGGCGACTTCCATGTGATGGGCGACCGCGACGTCGACGATGCGCTTGATCAGAGTGAGCACCGCGGGGTGAAGAGGCGTAAAGCGCGCGGCCAGGTTGGCACTGCCACGATCTACCGCAAGCGTGTATTGAACGAGATCGTTGGTTCCAATACTGAAGAACGAGACGTCGTCGACCAGCGTGTGAATGGAGAGAGCTGCGGCGGGGGTCTCGACCATGACTCCAAGCGGCAACTCGTGCCGGTATTCAACGCCCCGGACGTCAAGCTCCGCCGCGGCCTCATTGAGAAGGTGGCGAGCCTGATGGACCTCGTCGAGCGTGATCACCAGCGGAAGCATGATCCGGACATCGCCGTGCATCGCGGCACGCAATAGCGCGCGAAGCTGGGTCTTGAAGAGCGCGGGCTCATCAAGGCACATGCGGATAGCGCGCCAACCGAGGAAAGGATTTGGATCAGTTGGATAACCGCCGATTGGGAGCTTGTCACCACCGACATCGAAGGTGCGGATGACAACGGGTCGTCCGCCGAACGCTTCGACGACATGGCGGTACGCACGGTACTGCTCCTCTTCGTCCGGCATGGTTGCCCGTCCAACTACCAAAAACTCTGTGCGCATAAGTCCCACTCCCTCGGCCCCGCTGCGCGCGGCGAACTCTGCCTCCTCGGGAAGGTCGACGTTGGCACGCAGTGTTACCCAGTGACCATCGAGCGTTACAGAGTCTGCGGTTGCGATCGCCTGAAGATCAGCGCTTTCGGCGGCTTCACGCGCGCGGCGATGGCGATAGGTAGTGAGCTGCGTCGGCGTCGGATCGATGACGAGAACACCTTGGGTCCCGTCGAGAATCACGTGCTCGTTGCCGACGAGCCGCTTGGTTGCTTCACGCAGTCCGACCACGGCAGGGAGACCCAGAGACCGGGCGAGAATGGCGACGTGCGACGTCCTGGTGCCGGCGTCGGTCGCAATACCGATGATGGCCTCCCGATCCAATTGCACCGTGAGGCTCGGCGTTAGGTCGTGGGTGACGAGAATCTTATTCGATCCTTTCGGCAGGTCGACAGGGTCGTGATCGGGGAGTCCGAGCAGAATCGACAGCACGCGAATGTGAACGTCGATGAGATCACCGACTCGCTCGCGAACGAGCGGGCGCGCGTGTCCGGCGAACTGCTGACGCCACTCGAACAGCACGAGATCGAACGCCTTCTCCGCGCCGAGGTTCTGCTGGATCAGCTCCTCGACCTGGCGGAGGAGCTCGGCATCTTCGAGAATCGAGAGCTGAACATCGAAGATTGCGGCTTCCTCTGGTCCAGCGTTCTTCTCGGCGCGTGCCTTCACGTGCCGCAGTCGCTCGCCGGCTTGAGCGACTGCTGAGTGGAAGCGCTTGATCTCGCCGGGGATTGCTTCGTCCGCGATGATGCGGTGACGCACATCGGGGACTTCCCACCGAAGCAGATGGACGGGGCCATCCACGATTCCAGGGGAAGCCGGCATCCCGGGGAGTGCCGCCATCAACTCTCTCCGAACTTGTTCGCGATCACCGCGGACAGTGCATCGAGCGCTGCGTCGGCATCTTCACCCACCGCACGCAGCGTGATGGTCGAGCCATACTCCGCGGCGAGCATCATGACCCCCATGATGCTCTTCGCGTTTACCTCGAGGTCATCACGTATGATGGTGATGCTGCTCTTGAACTTTCCCGCCGTCTTGACGATCTCGGCCGCCGGGCGCGCGTGAATGCCCAGCTTGTTGGTGATTTTCACATCGCGCTCAGGCATCAGGTAAGGAGTGAGTAGAGAACAAACACTGCGAGAACTCCGAGGGCAATCCGCCAACCTTCTCCGCGCTCGCGCAAGCCAGCGAGAAGCACGATTCCAACGAGTGCGGCGAGGATGCTACCGCCGTTGAGACCTTTGCCGGGACCGACTACCCGCTGCAGCGCTACCGGTAGCGCGACTCCGGCGAGAAGCGCCGCTGCGCTTCCAATGATCTGCGGTCCCTGCCTGAACACCGGGTTCGCGAGCGCCGGCGCCACG
This sequence comes from bacterium, assembly GCA_902812375.1. Taxonomy (GTDB): domain Bacteria; phylum Gemmatimonadota; class Gemmatimonadetes; order Gemmatimonadales; family Gemmatimonadaceae; genus UBA4720. The sequence goes on from CADDZN010000013.1 coordinate 8,647, forward strand.
TTGAGACCACGGGACAGACCAATCTGAAGTCCCCATGCCCTGAGCAGAAAATGTCCCGCGTTATACAGCACCAGAAATGTACTGACCACTGCCAGGGCCGAACCGCCGGCTCCGAAAACGCAGAGCGCCACGAGAGAGCAGAGAGGCAGCCAACTTGCCCACACCAGACGGTCGCCGACACTGCCGAGCGGGCTGGCGAGCGCACTACGAAAACGCTCGATTCTCGCTGGATCGACGCCTTCCAGCTCTGCACGAGTGAGCGCGCCAACGGCGATGCCGGTGAGATAGGGATGCGCGTTGAAGTATCGTGACTCGCGCGCCAGCGCTTCGCGGTACCGGGCACTTTGCCTGCCTCCGGGCAGACATCTGAGCGCGGGCTCCATGACGAATCCGATGCCCGTGCCGAGCAGCGTTTCGTAATTCCAGGAGCCCTGGACAGCGAGCAGCCGCAGAAACATCGCTGTTTGAACGCGACGTGGTATCACCGGCCCCGACGTGCGCGGAGCGCTCATCGGAGAAACACGAGGGTCACGTAAACGACAATCCCGCCAGCAAAGAACCAGATCACGTGACGGACTGAATGGAACACTTTCCACAGTGCGGCACCCGCAACCATTGCGGCGACGACCACGACGACGGAGCGCGAGTACGAGGGCTCGCTTCCCCATGTCGCCACGATAGCCCTGACGAGAGGGCTGAAGACAAGCATCGCGAGTGTCGTAACGATCGCGCCGCGGAGGAGGTCGAGCGTCATACCGGAGAGGTGCAGCGACAGGAGTGCTGCTCGGGAGCCCTCTTCGATACGACCGCGGCTTCTCTCGAGACGCCCAGCGATAATGCGCCGGAGCACGACCATGCTGGAGCCACTGATGCTTGCGGTAAGGAGGGCCGCCAGGACCGACGCCGGAAGCGCGCCCGGCATTCCCGCGGGTTGCGCCGCGAACAGCGCGCCGCCAACTACTCCCGCCGATCCCCACTCGGGATAGCGTGATGCTCCAAATGGCAGAGTGTCGAGCGCAATGAGCTCGAGCACCACTCCGATAAGAAGCCCGGCTTCACTGTGACCGATGAGTGCTCCCGCCACGGTGGAGGAGACGATCGGTCTCGCGATCATCGCCTGGGGAAAACTCACGACGTCCAGGCCGAGCAAGGCTCCGAGGAGGGCGAGCGGAAGCGCCTCGAGGAAGGTCACCTGGATGCTCCCGCCAGAACATCCGACAGCGGGACGATATGGGCGGATGGAACGTCCTGCGCGGTGACTTCGACTCCCGCCGACTCCAGATCGCGCAATTGCTTCTCCTCCTCAGGAGTCAGAAAGATGTAGCGCAGCTTCTCGGTGCGTCCCGCGCGGTAATGGATGCCGCCCAGGTTGATGCTCCCGATCGCCTTAACTCCCTTGACGAGGCGGTACATACTGTCGATGTCGCCGGTGATCAGGATGCCAGGTCGGGGATCGCTTGCATAGCGCGCATGCTCGCGGATGGCTGTCGCGACATCGGCGAAGTAGATGTCCATCTCCGGCGGAACGGCCATGCGGTATAGCTCCTTCTCCCAATCGCTCGACGCGACAATGTCGTCCACCAGAACCAGAAACCGCGCGTTGAGCGGCTGTCCCCAGCCAACGACTACCTGTCCATGTATCAGTCGGTCGTCGATGCGATAGAGCTCGATCCCCATCAGCTCCGCTCAACGACGATCAACGATGCTTTGCCCCTGGCCGCGGCGGATCGCGCGGCGTCGAGGGGTGAGGCCTCGGTATTGAAGACGAAATCCAGTAAGGTTGCGAGATTCACTCCGCTCACCAGCATCACCGCGGGGTCATTACGCACGATGCGGCGCGCGGCGATCGTGGCGCTGCCAGCGGGCAAATCCGTAAAGATCACGTGCGCGCCGGTTCTGGAGAGTTCACCCCGAATTCTTGTTTCGATATCTTCGGGAGTGAGTCCGAGCATCGACAGACCTACGAGCTTGCCGGCCATGCCGCAGATCTGGTCGACCGCCGAGACGAGACCGGCGGCGAAGTCTCCGTGGCCAATAACAATTGCCCGCGCGGTGTTCGGTGGCAAGCCAGTGTCGTTACTCATGATCTTCCTGTAGGTACTCGCGGATATTGCTGGCGGCAGCCGCGGTCTTCATGCGCTTCATCAAGCGATCGTTGAAGACTTCCGCGGCGTTGACGCCGGAATAGCGCAATAGATGGTTGAGCGCGATTACTTCCGCGATGACGGTAATGTTCTTACCCGGATTCAGAAACACGGTGATCTTAGGAAGCTCGACCTCGAGAATAGTAGCCGTCTCGACATCCAGTCCAGTGCGTTCGACGAGTGCGTCCTGATCCCACTGCTCCAACTGGACCACTACCTCAATGCGCTTTTGCTGGCGGACGGCGCGGATCCCGAAGATCGCGGGGATGTCGATGAGGCCGACGCCGCGAATCTCCATGTAGTGCCTCTGCATCTCGTGACCGCGACCAATCAGCACGTCGTTTCCGCGCTTGCTCGTGATAACGAGGTCGTCCGCGACAAGTCTGTGCCCGCGCTCGACGAGATCCAGAACGCATTCAGATTTACCGATTCCGCTCATCCCGGTAAAAAAGAGTCCGACACCAAACACGTCAGCGAGCGACCCGTGCAGGGAGACGGTAGGCGCGAATTCCATCTCGAGTACCGGCTTGATGCGCCGGTAGAATTCAGCCGTCTTCAGCTTGGTGCGGATGACGGGAATCCCGGCCGCGCTCGCCGTCTCTCGCAGGCCGGTGGGAAGGCGCTGTCCCTTCGTCACGAAGACGGCCGGCACAGGAAAGGAAAAAAACAGCTCCAGGATTTTTCTGCGATCAGCGGGGCTCAATGAAGCGAGATACGTAACCTCGGTTTCGCCCAGCACCTGAAGGCGTTGCGCTGAGAATCTCTTGACGTAGCCAGCCAGCACCAGTCCGGGGCTCGACACTTCGGGATTGCCGACGATGCGATCGAGGCCGGTTCCCGGCTCGATCTCCTCTAATTGAAGTGTCCCACGAAGTCGCTCGAGGAGTTGACCGACCGTAACCTTGGGACTAGCCATGCCCTATCACCCGAGTATGAATACAAAGACTCATTTTGCGACTACTTCCTCAAGATGCGCTATCGTGTCGTTCGCCGCCCGCTCCCAGGTAAACGTTTCGGCAAAACGACGCGCGGCATGTCCCAGAACATCGACCAGATCACGCGAGACGACAATTCCTCTCATCGCAGCGGCCATGGCCGATGCATCCGCCTGCGGAACGAGGAATCCTGTTTCGCCATCGATGACCGACTCCCTGATTCCCGGAGAGTTCGTCGCGATGACGGGCGTGCCGCACGCCGCCGCCTCGAGGTTGCTTATTCCCCATCCTTCTTTGGGTGATGCCAAAGCCGCCGCCCATGCTCGCCGAAGCAGATGAATTTTTTCTTCCTCGGAAATGAAGCCAAGAAATTTTACTCTCTCAGAGACACCGAGGGAGTGTGCGAGCGCCTCGAGCCTGGCTCGATAGTCCCCGGTACCAGCAATCTCCAGTGATGCCTCCGGCACGTTCAGCTCGGCGAATGCGCGAATTACAATATCTACGCGTTTGTATTTTTTGAGGCGCCCGAGGTAGACGAATAGCGGCTTCTCCGATCGTTCTTCCGGATTCGGGGTTAGGCGCGCCGAATCGACACCATTGTAGATGACTCGTATCGAGCCGCGCGGAATTCCGCGCGCAACGAGATCGTTCGCGGTGCTGACGCTCACCGCCTCGAACGGAACCTTTCTGTACACGATGCCGATCGGCTGCTCCGAGAGCCACACAGCCGCCGCGAGGGGTGCTGGAGCCTCACGGAACGCGGTGGCACCGAACAGATGGTGGACGAGCGCGACGACTTTTCTGAGCCCCCACAGAGGGGTGAAGAGCGGAACCTTGTTGAGATCTTCGATGACGACGTCGTAGTTGTTCGCGCGAAGGTTCCTGTCAAAGTATTTGCGGGCAACGAAGGGGTAAGTGTGGCGGGTGCCGATGCGATGGACCTCTATTCCCTGGAGATTCACCCGCGCCGGCGCATCGTCCCACGAGCTGCAGAGAAGATCGACCCTGTGACCGCTCGCAACTATCCGGCTGAATACTTCCCTGAGGTGGAGCTCCGCGCCCCCAGCCTGCGGATTTTCGTGGTCCTGCCAGTTGAGTACAAGTATCCTCACCTGATCATGCCGGCCTGACGCGCAAAAGCATCGAGCACACCGTTCACGAATTTGGCGCTCGCCGAGGTTCCGAATCGTTCAGCCAGTCTCACTGCTTCCTGAATGGCAACGCGCGGCGGAGTATCTCCCTTTATCAGCTCGGCGGCCCCCAACCGTAGCACCGAGCGCTCGATGGCGCCGAGGCGCTCGAGACGCCAGTTGGTGGTAAGATCGGCGAGGCGGGTGTCGAGCTCGGGGCCGGCGCTCGACACTTCGCGAACGAGCAATCCGGCGAGCCGACGTTCCTCCGGGGAGACGGCGAGATCGTCCCAGACCTGGCTCGCAACGCGATCGAGATTTTTCCCGCCGCGCATCTCGCAGGCATAGAGAGCTTGCAGCGCCCGAGCGCGAGCACGCGACTCAATCCGCATCGTCGGGTGCGAGCCGGTTGAACAGGTCGACCATCTCGAGCGTGGCGAGCGCTGCGTCCCAACCTTTATTGCCGTGCGCGCCACCGGCCCGCGCTTCGGCCTGCTCGTCCGTGTCGCAGGTAAGCACTCCGAACCCGACGGGCGTCTCGAATTCCGCGCTGATCGCCGCGAGACCGCGCGACGCTTCACCAGCGACGTAGTCGAAGTGAGCAGTCTCTCCGCGAATCACAGCACCGACTGCTACTACGCCGTCGTAGCGTTCTGTGGCGACAAGCCATCGTACGGCGATCGGCAACTCCCAGGCGCCAGGAACCCAGACCACATCGATATCATCGAAGGCGACGCCATACTTCACGAGCGCATCCATCGCGCCGTCTACAAGCTTTTTTACTACATCCTCATTGAAGCGGCTGGCGACCACGACGATGCGACGCCCGACCCCGCTGGGCAGTCCCGTGAATTCGGGCATTACGACGCGAACAGGTGACCGAGCTTCGCCCGCTTGGCTTCGAGGTAGCTGGAGTTCTCATCGTGCGCGATCGAGATGATCGGCACCCTGTCTTCGATAGTGAGCCCGTAACCCTCGAGCCCGACGAGCTTGCGAGGATTGTTGGTGATCGGGCGGATTTTCCTGAGGCCCAGGTCGAGAAGGATCTGCGCGCCGATACCGTAGTTGCGGAGATCTGGTTTGAACCCGAGACGCTCGTTCGCTTCGACGGTGTCGATGCCCTGATCCTGCAACTCATAAGCTTTCAGCTTGTTCAGCAATCCGATGCCGCGACCTTCCTGGTCGAGATAGACGATCACGCCCTTCCCTTCCTTCGCGATCATTTTCATCGCCGTCTCGAGCTGCCAACCGCAGTCGCAGCGACGCGAATGAAATACGTCGCCGGTAAGACACTTCGAGTGCATCCTGACGAGCACGCTGTCATCCGGCCCGACGTTTCCGTACACGAGTGCGATGTGCTCGTGGTTGTCGACATCGTTGCGGTATCCGACGACGCGCCAATCCCCCTCACCAATTTCCGTCGGCAGTCTTGCCTCAGCCACGCGATGCACGAGCCGCTCGGTCTGCAAGCGATACGCGACCAACTGAGCGACGGTGATGAAGGTGAGATTATACTGAGCCGCGAAACGCTCGAGCTCAGGGCGACGGGCGCTCGATCCGTCCTCGCTCAGAATCTCGCAGACTACTCCGGCCGGAATGAGTCCGGCGAGGCGAGCGAGATCGACAGCAGCCTCGGTATGTCCGACACGCTGAAGCACGCCACCCTCACGAGCACGAAGCGGCGGAACGTGGCCGGGCCGCCGGAGATCTGAAGGCACACTGTGAGGATCGACCGCAACCCGAATAGTCTTGGCACGATCCTGCGCGCTCACTCCGGTGGTCACGCCAAACCGCTCGTCAGCATCGATGCTTATCGTGAAGGCTGTGCGATATTCGTCGGTGTTGACATCGCTCTGCGGCGCGAGCTCGAGCTGATCGGCGCGCTCACCGGTGAGCGCGAGACAGATCCAGCCGCCCGCCTTCCGGATCATGAAGTTGATCATCTCGGGCGTGACAAGCTCCGCCGCGCAGATAAGGTCGCCCTCGTTCTCGCGGTCCTCGTCATCCGCGACGACAATCATTTTTCCAGCCTTGATGTCGGCTATAGCCTGCTCGACCGTTCCGAACTCCATAATCGTCTAATGCTCCAGCGAGAAGTCGTCCACCACTGAATTTACTCCTGATGGCTCGCGCAGGTAGGGCTCGACGAGACGATGAACATGTTTGGCGATCATATCCGCTTCGACATGAACGCGTGCGCCGAGTGCGAGATCGCCCAATGTAGTATGACCAAGTGTGTACTCGATCAGAGAAAGCTGGACACCGCCGGGCTTGAGATCGTTTACGGTGAGACTGACGCCGTCGATCGCGATCGATCCGTGCAGAACCAGCAAAGGCTGAATTGCGGGCGGCAGGGATACGTCGATGAGAAGGGCGTCGCCTCGCAGCTCACGCGCCACGACGCCTCCGACGCAATCGACGTGTCCCTGCACGATGTGTCCGCCAAGGCGATCGCCAGCGCGCAGCGATCTCTCCAGATTCACCCGCGTTCCGCGCGTCCACGTGCCGATCGTCGTTCGGTCCAAGGTCGTCGTTACAGCGGCGACCTCGAACCAACCTGATCCGAAGTCGCGCACGGTAAGACATGCGCCGTTTACGGCAATGCTCTCACCGGCCTCGAGGTCAGTGAACGGCGCGCGAATCCGCAGCTCGCGGCCCGCGTCCGTCTGACGGACCGTGTCGACCTCACCGATCTGCTCGATCAACCCCGTGAACATTCAAACCTCGCCGAGCGCATAATCCGTCATCACGTCTTCGCCAAACTCCGCTCGACGCACCACGCGCGCGGATGTCATCGCCTGATTGACGGCGTCAGGAAGTCCCTCGAACGGGCTGAGACCATCGGGCCCGAGCGTGATCGGTGAACGAAAGATAATCAGCCTGTCGACTAGGCCCTGTCGAAGAAATTCGCGGGCCACCCGCGCGCCGCCCTCGACCAGGAGATGATCGACGCCAAAGTCGCGGAGAGCCCGCAGCGCCGCCGACAGATCTTCCGCCTCGTAGACATCGACATTCGCGTTGTGCAATGCAGCCAGCCGCTGGACGGTGGGATGGTGCGCGAAGATCATTGTCGGCGTCTCTCGCGCGGTCGTTACCACCTTCGCATCCGGCGGAGTCTCCGCGTTGCGGTCGAAGATCACGCGCAAAGGCTCTACTCTTGGACGTATCACCCCTCTGGCCGTAAGCAGCGGATCGTCGGCACGAACGGTTCCAATGCCAACCGCTATTGCATCGACGTTGGCGCGGATGCGGTGAACTTCCTGACGCGAGAGTTCGTTCGTGATCCAGCGCCGCTCTCCCGAAGGATCATTCATCTTGTCGTTCGCAGAAAGTGCGAGCTTGAGCGTGACCCAGGGACGCGGCGGATTGGTCGCCGCAAAGAAAAATGGCGCGTTCAGCTCGAGGGCCGCCGCCTCCTCGACGCCAAAGTCGACTTCGATTCCGAAATCGGTGAGATGACGGGCTCCGCCGCCGGCGAGTGCGGTAGGATCCGCAGCGGCAATCACCACACGCTTGATCCGAGCCGCGAGGATAGCTTCGGTACAGGGCGGAGTTTTGCCGAAGTGATTACATGGCTCGAGCGTGACGTACATCGTGGCGCCCCGCGTGCGCTCGCCCGCGGCCTTGAGCGCGACTACCTCTGCGTGGGGCTCTCCGTATCGTGCATGGTACCCCTCACCGACCACTGTGTCACCGCTAACGACAACAGCGCCGACCATTGGGTTCGGCGCTGTTTGACCCCAGCCTTGCTGGGCAAGGGTTAGCGCGCGACGCATGTACTCGGCGTCGCGCGCGTCGTCAGAACCCGAATCGCGCTCCGACCGATCCGTATAGTCGAGAATCGGCTGCTTGCTTGCCACTGAAGGTGTTGTAGGTCTTGATGGTTCCACCGGATACCTGTCCAATTTCGCCAGTGAGCTTCAAAAGCAGAAGGTTCATGGACACGTCAGCGAAAACATTGGTGCGGGTGAGGTCCTGAGCGAGAGCAACCGGCCCGGCGTTCGCGGGCTGCGTGAGTGGCGCCCGCGCTGCAACGTGCGCACGAATATCAGCCGACGACTCGTACGTGTCCCTACCGGCGCCGGCCGCGAGCCCGATAAAGAGCAGGCTCTTGCTCGCGGTAACTCGCCAGGCTTTGGTCTTGAGGCTGAGGTTGTTCACATAGAGGGAATCGCTTCCGCTGTTTGCCGCAATGTTGACGGTTGGAAGATCTCGAACCAGATAGCTGATCGCTACGCCCGGAACAAGCAAAGACTCCTGAAGAATTCCAACGCGCGCGCCATAACCAAGCTTCAACGATCCGTTAGGGACTTTGACGCTCACGCCGCTGTTGTCGAACTCCGGCAAATAAGCGGCGCTCACCAGCAAGTCGATGCCGCCGACATTGGTGAGCGCGAGCGGCAAGCCCTTGAAGATTCCAATGGCGAGATCCGCGGTCGGCATCGGCAGGACCTGAGTTTTGGTCTCGAACTGAGTGCTCTGCGCCCCGGTAACGGAGACTGACGTATTCTGGATCTGCGGCAGACTTCCCTGCACGGCGTTCACGCGAAGTCCGAGCGAAAAGTGTCCGAGGCCGCCGAGGTTTCCGCCTTGACCAAGTGTCGCGTTTCCACCGGTGATGCTCACTCCGAGCTGGGGCGCCATGTACTGAAAGAGATCGATGGCTTTCTGACATGCGTCCTGCGAAGCGCGGGTCTGATCGGGGACACCGAGATTGCTCGAAGTGCCCGGGGGGCAGCGCTGGGTGTCTAGCTGAGCGCTGAGCGGCATGGCCGAGGCCGTAAGGATCGCGAACGAGACCAACAAACGAGCTTTCATCTGTATGTCCTCAAGAAAGTATGACTGCGCCGGAACCCGGTCGGAGTGAGCCAAGGATCCAGCCCACGGAACCTGCTTCGGATGCCGCCGAAAGAACCGCGTTGATGTCCGACGGCGCGCAGATAACAACCATTCCTACACCCATATTGAACGTCCGGTACATCTCGGCGGCTCGTACCGATCCGGCGTTCTGCAAGACACGGAACACGTTTGGCACTTCCCAACTGGAAGTCTCGACGACTGCATCGAGGTCCTTCGGCAAGGCACGGTCGAGATTCTCGAGCAGTCCCCCGCCCGTGATATGCGCCAAAGCATGCACGCGGTCGAGCACAGGCTTAACCGCTGCCAGGTACGACCGGTGTTCCGCGAGTAAAACGTCAGCAACCGCCCCGCCACCACCAGGAAACGCATCGTCCGGACGCAGCTTCAGTCGATCGTGAACGATCTTTCTCGCCAGCGAGTATCCGTTCGTGTGCAATCCCGAGCTTGGGAGACCGATAAGTACATCGTCGGGCCGCACCCGGTGTGAGCCAAGAATGCGATTTTCTCCCACATAACCGACGATGAAACCTGCCAAGTCGTAATCCGGCAAGGTATACAAACCGGGCATTTCAGCAGTTTCCCCGCCTATAAGCGCGCAACCATTTTCCCGGCAGCCATTGGCAACTCCTTTAACGATGGCTTCGACGACGGCTGGATCGAGCTTTCCGAACGCTACGTAGTCGAGGAAGAAGAGGGGCGTTGCGCCTTGCACGAGGATGTCGTTGACGCAATGGTTGACGAGGTCGCGCCCAATGGTATCGTGCCGGTTCGCCTCGATCGCGACTTTGATTTTGGTGCCCACGCCGTCCGCACTCGATACGAGCACAGGCCGCTCGACGTCGGTGGGGACCCGAAACATCCCACCGAATCCACCAAACCCGCCGACGACACCCGACGTGAAGGTCGATTCGACCAGCTTTCTTATACGATTCTTTGCCGCGTTGGAAGCGTCAATGTCGACGCCGGCGCTTCCGTAACGAAGCGCTTCGTCGGTCACGCGGGGAGCGCCTCCTCGAACGCGACGAGACGCCGCATCTCGCGCATGCGGTGGTCGATCTCTATTCGCGTCACAGTCAGGAGACGCTCGATCGAGAATTTTTCGACGGCGAAAGATCCCATCACCGAACCATAGATCACCGCTCGACGCATGTTGGTTTCACTGAGATCGCCGGTCGCCGCGAGATAACCGATGAATCCGCCGGCGAACGCGTCTCCCGCGCCCGTTGGATCGAACACGTTCTCGAGAGGGAAAGCCGGCGCAAAGAAAATCGAGCCTTCCGTGAACATGAACGCGCCGTGCTCGCCCTTCTTGATGATCACGTGCCGCGGACCACGAGCCATGATCCACTGCGCAGCCTGCACGAGATTCGCTTTCTCCGTGAGCTGTCGGGCCTCGGCATCATTCAGCGTGACGAGATCGACGTGTTCGAGCAGGGCGAGAAGATCCGGGCGGCGACTCTGAATCCAGAAGTTCATCGTGTCGCACGCGATTAGCTTCGGTTTCTCGACCTGCTTGAGCACGTCGAGCTGGAGCCGCGGATCGATGTTCGCGAGAAAGAGGTACGGAGATGACCGCAGCTTCTCCGGTATCTTCGGGCTGAAGTGCGAGAAAACTCCAAGATGCGTCTCGAGAGTTTCGGCCGAGTTCAGATCGTGGCGGTACCGTCCACGCCAGCGAAACGAATTCCCTTCCGCGCGCTCGAGACCGCTGAAATCGACGCCGCGTTTCTTGAGCGGCTCGAGCTTGTCGATCGGGTAGTCCGTACCAATGACTCCAACCACGCTCACCTTGGTGAGATGGCTCGCGGACGCGGAGAAGAATGTGGCCGATCCGCCAAGCACGTCGTCGGCTTTACCGAAGGGGGTTTCGACGGAATCGAGAGCCACAGAACCAACGACCAGAACAGACATTCACGCTATCGAGTTGAGGTGGTGGTGCGCGTCGATAATGCTAACCGCTCTCGCCCGCCGAGCAACTACATTCTCTCCGGCGAAGTGATGCCGAGGATGGTAAGTCCATTGCGGAGAACTATCTGGGTCGCACGGGCAAGGGCCAAGCGAGCGCGAGTGATGTCCTCCGCCTGCTCGAGGACGTGGTGCTTGTGGTACCACAAGTGCGCGAGCCGCGCCGTCTCGAGGAGGTACGTCGCAATTCTGTGTGGCTCGAGAGTCTCGGCCGCGGACTCGACAAGCGCGGGAAAGTCGCCAAGTGCCTTTATGAGCTCCTGCTCCTCAGGCTCCGTCAGCACGGCGAGGGACGCACCTTCCGCCGTAATCGACTCACGGTCGATCCCGCCAACCCGAAAGATCCCGCACATCCTCGCGTGCGCCATCTGGATGTAGTAGACGGGATTCTCCTCCGACTGTGAGGCGGCGAGGTCGACGTTGAAAATCAACTGCGAGTCGCTCTTTCTCATCAGAAAGAAATAGCGCACCGCATCGCGTCCGACTTCGTTGATGAGATCGCGCACCGTGACGTAACTGCCCGCGCGCTTGGAGATCTTCACCTCCTCACCGTGCTTCATCACGGTTACCATCTGGTGCAGCACGTACTCCGGGTAGTTGGGCGAGACCCCCATCTCCAGCGCCTGGAGCCCCGCGCGAACACGCGTCACGGTGCTGTGATGATCGGCACCCTGCACGTCGATTGCGCGACGGAAGCCGCGCCTCCATTTGGTGACATGGTAAGCGATGTCGGGAACGAAGTAGGTGTAGGTGCCATCGCTTTTGCGCATGACGCGATCCTTGTCGTCACCAAACTCGGTCGTCCGCAGCCAGAGCGCGCCATCGTGCTCATAAGTTTTTCCGGACGTGATCAGTAGACGTACAGTGTCGTCCACCATTCCATCGGTGTAGAGCGAAGACTCGAGAAAATATTTGTCGAATCGAACACCGAAGGCCTGGAGATCGAGGTCCTGCTCCTTTCGCAGCTCGCGGACGGCGAACTCGCGGATCGAGAGCCCTTCGCTATTCGCCTTATAGCGCTCCGCAAGCTCGCGGATGTACTCACCATGGTAACCGCCCTCGGGAATCTCAGCGCCCTGGCCTTCCAGCTCCTTCAGTCGCGCTTCGACGCTCGCGGCGAGATTGTCAATCTGCACGCCCGCGTCGTTGTAGTAGAACTCGCGCGTCACCTTCCATCCGGTCACCTCGAGCAATGTCGCGATTGCGTCGCCGAGTGCGGCCTGTCGACCGTGACCGACGTGGAGCGGGCCGGTTGGATTGGCGGAAACGAACTCGATGTTGACCTGAGCGCCACGTCCGGTGTCGCTGTGGCCGTACCGCTCGTCGGCGGCGATGATGTCGCGCACCCCTGACGCGATGCGGGCAGAGTCGATCCAGAAG
>CADDZN010000014.1 GCA_902812375.1 bacterium
GTCGTCCGCGGATGGCGTGGCAGCAGGTAGCGGAGCGGAGTGAGGGACTGCAGGTGCTGACCGGTCCGGCATCCGGGCCGGTCGCATCCAGTCTCCGCGCCGGGGATTTCAGAAAAGCGGAGCGCACGCTCTGTGAGTGGCGTGAAGTATTCGGCGACCGACTCGCGGTCGAGGTTCAGCTTCACCACACGAGTGGCAACGAAGCCGCGCTCGCTACGGCACTCATCGAGCTGGCCGAGCGACACAAGATGCCGTGGGTTATCACCCACGAGCCGCGCTACATCGACAACGACAGCAGGCTCGTTCACGATGTTCTCACGGCGCTGCGATACGACACCACCATAGACGATGCCCTCGCGCGCGGTCTCCTCCACCCGAACGGCGAGTGGCGTCTTCATTCGCCGGAAGAGATGGCCGAGCGCTGGAAAGGCCGTGAGGCCGGACTGGAAGAGAGCGAGCGCATCGCAGCCGAATGTGATTTCAATCTCGCGTGGGTGCGGCCGCCCCTTCCCGATTTTCCGGTTCCCGCGGGCTACGATGACGACACGTTTCTCCGCGAGAAAGTGTTCGAGGGCGCGCGCGAGCGCTGGGGCGACGTCGACGACAAGCAGACCGCGCAGCTCGAGCACGAGCTCAGAGTCATCGGCAAGCTTGGCTTTGCCGGATTCTTCCTCGTGATGTGGGACGCCGTGCATTTCGCGAGACAGAAAGGAATTCTTTGTCAGGGACGAGGCAGCGCTGCCAATTCTGCCGTCGCGTACTGTCTGGCAATCACCGCCGTCGACCCGGTGCGTCACGGACTCCTGTTCGAGCGATTCCTGTCGGAGATTCGCGTCGATGGACAAACCGAAGCTCCCGACATCGACGTCGACATCGAGCATGATCGTCGGGAGGAAGTGCTCGACTACGTGTATGACAAATACAATCGCGCGAAGGCGGCGATCACCTGCATCGTGCAGACGTACAGAGGTCCTAACGCCATTCGTGATTCAATGCGCGCGTTCGGCTATCCCGTTGAGACGGCCACGAATTTCTCCAAGAGAATTCACTGGAGCGATCCGGCGGAAGGAGCCAAGTACGTCGAGGAGATTCTGGCACCAAAGTTCGGGCTCGATGTCGACAACCCACGCGGGAGGGCAATGCTCGCGGCGACGGCAGCGTTCGAGGGAGTTCCTCGCCTGCGCGCCACTCACGTCGGTGGATTCGTGCTGTCGTCCGCGCTGCTCGGCGACTATCTGCCAGTCGAGCACACGACGATGGGCCGAACGATCATCCAGTTCGACAAGGATGACCTCGATGCCGTCGGCATTCCGAAATTCGATTTTCTCGGACTCGGTGCGCTCTCATTAGTGAGACGATCGTTCGACATGATCGAGGTGCGTACTGGCACGCGCCCGGAGATGTACAAGCTGCCTCCCGACGACGAAGCAACCTACAATCTCATTGCGCACGGTGAGACCATCGGGACTTTCCAGATCGAGAGCCGCGCGCAAATCGCGTCCGTGCTGCACACGAAACCGGACAGACTGTATGACATCGTCGTGCAGGTGGCGCTCATTCGTCCGGGCCCGATCCAGGCGCGCTTCGTCCATCCATACACTGCGCGGCGTCGTGGGCTCGAGCCAGTGAAGTACGCGCATCCTGATCTCGAGCCGATTCTCAAGCGCACCCAGGGAATTCCGATCTTTCAGGAACAGGCCATGGCGATCGCCATGAAGCTTGGCGGCTATTCGGCCGCGCAAGCCGACGAGCTGCGGCGCACTATGGGACACATTCGGAAAGTCGAAAAGCTGCACCGAGTGCTGGAGCAGTTACGCGCACGCATGGTCGAGCGCGGAGTTGAAGAAGAAGTCGCGGCGCAAATCGCTGAAGATCTCAAGAGCTTTGCCAACTATGGATTCCCGGAATCGCACGCCTGGAGCTTCGCGTTGATCGCGTACGCAACTGGATATCTCAAGGCGCACTATCCGGCGGAATTCTACGCTGGATTGTTGAACTCGTGGCCGATGGGATTCTATCCGCCATCGACATTGATCCACGATGCACGGCGACATGGGCTAAAGGTCCTGCCGCCGTGCATGCGCGATGGTGATTGGGAATGCACGACGGCACCAACCGGTGATCCCGAAAAACCAGCGCTCCGCATTGGCTGGCGACACATCCGCGGGCTCGGCGAGAAATCGCTCGAGGCACTCAAGACAGCGAGAGGGTGGGATCGCTTCGCGTCGATCGATGATGTTGTAGAAAGAGCAAAACTTCAGCGCGCAGATGCGCTGCAGCTCGCTCGCGCCGGCGCATTTGGATACTGGGAGCCGGATCGCCGCCGCGCAGCATGGATTGCAATGCGAGCAGTCGGAGATAATCTGCCCCTCGCTCCCGCGCGCCAGACACCATACAACCCCAGAGCTCTAACGCGTGACGAGCTGATCTTCCTCGACTATTTCTCGGTAGGAATCAGCGTCAGCGGACACCCGATGGAGCATCTGCGTCCAAAGCTTCGCGAAGCGGGCGCGCTCGACTCGAGAGAGCTCGAGCAGCTCGAGGGAGGCGAATCGATCGTAACCGCGGGTCTTGTCACTATCCGTCAACAGCCGCAGAGCGCGAATGGAACCGTCTTCCTGCTGATGGAAGACGAGTTCGGCTTCATCAACGTGATCGTCTCGAAAAAGTTGGTCGAGAAATATTCCGATGTCGTGAGATTCTCGACCTTCGTTGTGGTGCAGGGAAAGTTCGAGCGGGATGGTGGAGTTAGAAACGTCATCGGACACCGATTCAGCGAGCTCGAGGTGAAGGAGCTCGTCCACGCGAGTCGAGACTTTCATTAGCGGGATGCGGGATGCGGGACGCGAGAAGCGGGGAAAGCACTAAAGATCCGCGCGATTTGCCGGAGCGGATTTTCGGCGGAATCACTAAGGACCAAACGCAGCCCCGCGTCCCGCGTCCCGCGTCCCGCTTCCCGCGTCCCGCTTCCCGCATCCCGCATCCCGCCTTATCCTTGGCTCATGCCGCACAAACATCACTCAGGCCGCGCATTCGCCAGTGACAATTGGGCCGGCGTTCACCCGGAAGTGCTATCGGCGATGGCGGCGGCGAACGCTGGGCACGTCCCCTCTTACGGAGCCGACCCGTACACCCGTGAAGCCATCGAGAGAATCCGCGCCGAGCTTGGTGAGGACGCTGAGGTATTCCTGGTGTTCAGCGGAACCGCCGCCAACGTCCTCTGTCTCCAGAGCATGGTCCGCTCTCATCAGGCGGTGATCTGCGCGGAGACCGCGCACGTCTATACCTCGGAATGCGGCGCGGCCGAAAAGCAGATCGGCTGCAAGCTGCTTACGGCGCCGGCGCCACACGGGAAGATCACCGTCGCTGGAGTTCGCGAGCACCTGCGCTACATCGGCAATGAGCATCACGCACAGCCGCGCGCCGTATCGATAACCCAGGCGACTGAGTACGGAACGGTCTATACGCCGCACGAGATTCGCGAGATTGCAGACTTTGCGCATGAGAACTCGCTGCTGCTCCACATGGATGGTGCGCGGATCTTCAACGCCGCGGTGCATCTGGATGTGCCACTCCGCGCCATTACCAGCGACGCAGGCATCGACGCGCTCTCCTTCGGGGGCACCAAGAACGGGTTGATGACCGGCGAAGCCGTGATCTTCTTCGACCAGCAGCTCGCGCAGGACTTCGAGTTTCGCCGCATGCAGGGAATGCAGCTCGCTTCCAAAATGCGCTTTCTCGGCGCGCAGTTCATCGCGCTATTCACGAATGCTTTGTGGCGCCGCAGCGCGTTGCACGCCAACCGCATGGCCCAACTTCTGGCGACAGAGCTAGCCGGAATACCCGGAGTGAAGCTCACCCAGCGAGTTCAGGCCAACGAGATCTTTGCGATCTTGCCAGCGGAAATCGTCCCGTCGCTTCAGGAACGCTGGCCCTTTCACATCTGGAACGATTCTACGTCCGAGGCACGGCTCATCACGTCGTTCGATACCGAAGAGGCTGATGTCACCGACTTTGCATCAAAGGTGCGCGAAGCCATCGGCGCTGGAGAAAAGCAATGGATCTGAAAAAGGCCGCCGTACTCGTCACCGGCGGCAGTTGCGGAATCGGCTTCGAGACCGCACGGGTGCTGCGCGAGCGTGGCGCCCGCGTAGCAATTTGCGCTCGACATCAGGACATGCTGGAATCCGCCGCAAAGCAGATCGACGCCTTTCCCGTGGTTGCCGACGTCAGCAAGGAAGACGATGTGCTCCGCATGATTCGTGACGTCGTCAAAGAGTTCGACGATTACAACGTGCTGATCAACAACGCGGGCTTTGGTTCGTTCGAGCCCCTCCTCGAGCTGACCACGGAGGAATTCTTCCGGGTTTGGCAGACGAACGTGCTTGGTGCGATGCTCGTCGGGCGAGAGTCCGCCAGACACTTCGTCGGACGCAGCTATGGCAATATCGTGAACGTTTCGTCGACAGCCGGACAGCGCGGATTTGCTAATGGGTCAGCCTACTGCTCCAGTAAATTCGCCTTGCACGCGCTGACGGAATGCTGGAGGGCGGAGCTCCGCCAACACAACATCCGGGTGATGCAGGTGAATCCGAGCGAAGTCCAGACCAGTTTCGGCGCCACGGAATCCAAACCGACGCGCCCCGAGAATCCTTCCAAGCTCAATGCGGCAGATATTGCTCAGTTGATCGCGAGCATGCTCGAGCTCGACGACCACGGATTCATCACTGAGTCAACGATCTGGGCTACGAACCCGAAATAGGACGCGCCCGATACAGCTATAGCCGTCCCATCAGAAGAAGGATGATCACGATGATCAGAATCAGGCCGAGGCCACCGCTCGGGTAGTAGCCCCACTCTCGGCTGTGTGGCCAGGTTGGTAGAGCGCCGATGATAATTAAAACCAACAGGATGATCAGGATCGTGCCGAGCATGGAGCCTCCCCGCCGGGTGTGGAGTGCTTCGTTGAATTCACTGGCCAGCTACGCCTGAGTTCTGTTGCAAACGCTCTACCAAGAGCGCAAAGCTGCTCTGTTTTGTCTTGTCGGCACCAACCCGCCGGCCCTGAAAAACGGCCGTCACACCAGCCTGACGCTCAACCCGGAATTCGTGCGGCCCAAGGCAGTTACATCAGGGTTCTTGCTCGGCTCCCCGCGCAGGTAATTCAGTACCTCGCGCGCGGGAAGTCGATGCCCCTCGAGTTGCGCCGATTCCTTTCTCGGCTCGAGCGACAAACGCGCGCGATAGACTTCGACGACTTCGCGCCCTTCCTCTATCGCCCGCAACGCGACACCGCGCATGTAGTAGCGGTTGAAATCACCCTCGGCCAGCATCCGCGCCGCCATTTGCGGAACCTTGGCGGTCGTCTGACCACCGCTGCGGGTGCGCCGATGCTCGAAATCAACCAGGAGATCCGACACGTGCTCCTCGAGCCAGCGATCGTCGTAGTAGCGGATCGCTTCCCGAAAGTAATGCTTGTACTCCTGGATCGCGGTCGGCCGCAGCCGCTCGGAGGTGTGGAATCTGTCGTTCGCAAAATCGGCGTCGAGTTCGGCCAACGCGTATCGTCGCGTAATAGGATCGAGGCTTTCATACTGCAGAGGCATTGTACATCGCCGTGTGAATGAGTCTGCAGATGCGTAACCGCATGACGCGCGCCAATTTGCGTACCAGCTCAGCTTGTTGTCGGTGGACTCCAGCGAGCGTGAACGCGGGACGTCGTCATCATGCGTGGGCTGAGAATGGCGTCAACTCACTCGTGGCAATGAGTCGTGGCTCGGAAATCCGGCTTGCCGCAATTGGTGAGTCTCGTCATCCGACAACCGCAGCACCCCGAACGCTTCGTGCGACAGGACACCGAGTAGCAGCCGCCCCTCTCTATAGATCACCGGATTTTCGAAGGAGCTCTCGTCCGATGGATCGTATGCGAGTAATCCTTCCGGGAGTGCGTGGGAGAGTGCGGCCACGGTGGCATCGTTCAGCTCCCAGACCTTGGTTGGGCGAGTGAGGTCGTCCGCTGTACGCCCGCTCATGCGCTCGCGAATCTGCTCGCCGCGAAAGAAGCGATGTATGAGCTTCTCGAACGACTCCCAACGCTTCGGCCAGAGGATGTCGTTAGCGGCGACGCAGTCGACCGTGAATTCATCGGCACCAATCGTCCGGCACCAATTGAGGAGCCGCCAGCTTTCCGCGGCCGAGAAATCACTGCGAGCAAGATACCGTTGCGCTGACAATTACGTCCGGACTGAGTGTGAGCCGTTAAGCTGCACGACCTTCCTCAGCGTCGCCAGCCTCCAAACTCTGAGCCCGTTCTATCGTGATTGCGGGCGGACCACGATATTCTCGCACTACACACGGTCTGATCGGGACGAACGGCCGAACGAGGAAATAGTCATGACCCAGGACAGCTACTCGCGCAGGGAATTTCTCGGAGTTACAGCAGCCGCGGCAACTGGATCTGTTGCCGCGAGGACGATTTTCCTGAACTCTGATCCATCCGCCGACGCTTTGCGCACGTTTGCGCCGAGCGACACGCTGCGGTTCGGTATCGTTGGCGTCGGGATGGAGGGTTCAGGACTCCTCAGCACTGCGATCAATCTCCCAGGGGTTCAGTGCGCGGCCGCCGCCGATCTCTACGACGGCCGACACACGCTTGCGCGCGAGATCGTCCGTCCGGATTTGCCGGTCACGCGCAGGTACCGGGAGTTGCTCGACAACAAGGACATCGATTGCATTGTCGCCGCGGTTCCAGACCATTGGCACCGCCAGGTAGTGATCGACTCCGTCAATGCGGGGAAGGACATCTATTGCGAGAAGCCGATGTCACACACCGCGGCGGATGGAGTGGCGATGGTCGATGCCGCGAAAAAGAGTGGACGGATAGTGCAAATCGGCTCGCAGCGCGTGAGCTCACAAGTGTGCGCGAAGGCGAAAGAAATCATTGCCCAGGGGTTGCTCGGCGACATGATGCTCGTCGAAGGCTGGCTTGGCCGCAACGATCCCACCGGTGCGTGGCAGTACCCGCCGCCCTTCGATCTGTCTCCACAAAATCTCGATTGGGACACTTGGCAAGGCGACGTGAGGCCAAAGCGCCCTTTCGATCCGATCCTTTTCGCGCGGTGGCGGTGTTGGAAGGAATACGGGACCGGTGTCGCTGGCGATCTCCTCGTTCATCTCGTAAGCGGGATGATGTACATGCTCGGCCTCAACGAGCCGCCGACTCGTGCTGCCGCGGTGGGTGGCATCCGTCACTGGAAGGACGGACGCAACATGCCTGACGTGCACGCGGTGGTTTACGACTACAGCGGTCTTCCGGTTTACATGCGCTTGAACCTCGCCTGCGAGATGCCGGAGACCTATCGAATCCAGGGATCGAGAGGACTGCTGGAGGTGACGGGTTCGAGCGTGAGCTTCACGCCGCAGCTCGGGATTGATACTTACCCGAGCTACTACACGGGAAGCTTCCCTCGCGCGATGCGAGAGGAGTATCTCCGCAGATGGCACGCCGAGAACGACGAAAAGCTGGCGAAGCTCCCCGCGCAGGAATCAGTGACCTACAGAATGGCGGACTTCGACGATCTCGCGCCGCATCTCAGGACTTTCTTCGACGCAGTTCGCTCGAGAAAACCGGTTACCGAGGATGTGGTCTTCGGCCACAACGCGGCGCTCGCTTGTCACATGGCGAACGAGTCGTACTTCAAGAAGACATCGGTTACGTGGGACCCTCTTGCACAGGTTATCCGCACGTAGCATCTCGGCGTCTGCATAACTGCGCTTCGGCTGGCCACTCTAATACTGAAGCGGGCAGCACAGAGCGCTATGCTCTAGAGCTACTCAGCTTCTATGGGTAGTGCTCGCTTTGCCGGTTCTTCTCGGTCCCGCAGAGTGATCTTGTTCAGCATGAGAGAGCTCTGAGCTCAAGCTCACTCACTTCTGAAGCAGCTCTGAGAGAGAGGCTTGGTCGGAGCGAGCAGGAGTTCGAGCTTCAACTAGATCTACAAAAGCTCAAAGGCTCAAGAGCTTAGCGCTCTGTGCTGCCCGCTTCAGTATTGAAGGTGCGAGTCGAAGCGCAGTAATCCAGACGCCGAGATGCGAGATGCCGAGTTTACCGCGCCGGCGTAATAACAATATTCCGGTACTCGATCGGCCCGTGATCACCTTGCAAAAAGAGCGGCCCAGGCTCGCCTTCGTTGCTGTCGAGCGCGCCGCCCGTGATTCCCGGGATCTCCTGATTGCAGATCACCCGCTCGCGATTTGCGACGACAGTGACTATCCGGCCCACGAGCGTAATGTCGTATGACTGCCACTGGCCAGCGGGCTTTGCCGCCATCCGGCTCGGAGAGATGAAACCGTAGATCGCGCTGAAGCGATCGTTCCACGGCTCGTTTCCAAAATCGTCCTGGATCTGCACCTCGTGGCGCCCGCGGAGATAGACGCCGCTGTTGCTCTCCTTCGGGTACCGGAACTCCACGTGAAGCTTGAAGTCGCCGAATTTGCGATCGGTGATGAGGTTGGAGCCTGATCGTGGGCTGCTTAGCACTCCGTTCCTGACTGTCCACTGATTCGTTGCACCCGAAGCGTGCCAGCCAGTGAGATCATTTGCGTGGATAAGCCTGATCGGAAGTCCCCAACGCGGCGCTGCGCGGCGCTCGAGTCGCGGCGCACGTACCGCCGTCCAACGGTAGCTCTTGCCGTCCGGAAAAGTCATCGATCCGGCAAGACCGTTCCCTTGCACTTTTCCGTGCACTGAGAGCTCGCCATTCCCGGCTTCCCACTGGTGCGGAATCGCGAAGCTCAAGGAATCACGATTGGCAGCAATGGTGGCGATCGGTCTAGCGCTGCCAACAACCCCGACGAAACGTCCCACTACAGCATCGCGTCCCGAATGCTCGATCTCGAGCCACGATGGCTTCGGACCATCAGGAGTCGTGATCGAGATGTCCCAGCGGCCCATCATATTTTCGTTTACATCGAGCGCGGGAGATTCCCTCTGTGGTCCTGGTGTCGTCGCGGCGGAGAAGGTCATCGCAAGCAGCAGGATCATTGGTCTCAGCACGGTAAGCTCCTGAGTTAGACGCACGAAGTTGTAGATACGAACCGAAAACGACCAGCTATCGATCCTAAGTCCGGGCCGATCGTTTCGGTTTCAGCTCTTTCCGAACCTCATTCTGGCCGCGGCCACGATAAGATCCGCCGCGCCCTGAATTCCAAGTCTCTCAGTGTTCACACTCAAGTCGTAGTTTTCGTGCGCCCGGCGATCGCGCTCCCAATGCAGTCTCACCCACTGGTCGCGCTCCCTGTTGATGTTGTCGACGAGGCGCGCCGCTTCCTCCGCGCTGACTCCCTCGCGTTTCATGGTGCGCGCGATCAGCGCCTTCCGCGGCGCGTAGCAAAACACGTGGAGGGTGTCTTCCCTCTCGGCCAGCATCTCCTGGGTGCCGCGACCCACGACGACCAGCGGTCCGCGTGAGATTGCTTCCTCGATAATCCGACGCGTGACTTCGATGAGTTGTTCGTCCGTCGGCCGCTTCGCTTCAGCGATAGGTGACATCCACTCCTGCGAGCCCATTGCCATCGCTGAGGTGAGACGCTCGACGAGTGATGGCACACGCTCTTCGCGGTCCCGTACTTCGGCCACGCTGAGACCCATACGTGCCGCCACGGCATCGACTACGGCGTTGTCGAGCAACGACCAGCCAAGCTCCTTCGCCACGATCTCGGCTATCTCGGAGCCGCCCGAGCCGTAGAGACGCGAGACGGTGAGAACCGCCATGAGCTAGTCGCTGTAGGGTCTGCGACGCTTCTCTTCTATTGCGCGGCCGTACTGGCCAGCGTCGGAGCGCGCGATCTTCTTTCGCGCAACGAGCGACTCGAGCACCAACTCACATCCCGCCGCGACAACCGGAAGATCATCCATTCGCGCAAGACCAGCGGTGTTCACGACCTGCATCAGGCCCGGCACGCTGCCGAATCCTTCGACAACCGCGTCGACGCCGACATCATCGGTCACTTGTAGCGCCCCGCCAACGTCGAACCACATGATGATCTCGTCGGTATTAATGCCGCCCGCGCGGTCCTGGTAAGTCGCATCCGCCGCGCGGCGAATCAACTCTTTTGCGATCGTATGGCCACCGACCAGCTCGCCTTCGTACTCGAGCTCGATCTTTCCGGTTATGGCGGGTAACGCCGCATAAATGTCAGCGATGCGCGGCACGATGTCGCGCATGCCAGTCTGAATCGCGCGACGTTCGGCGTTTGAGACAACGTTCTCGAGTACGCTGATCGGCATTCGCTGCGACACCCCCGACCGTTTGTCTATTCGCTTGTCGTTCCTCGCCTCGAACGCGACGCGCTCGATCACCTCGGCGATGAAATCCGGAACGCGCACCTTTCCCGCGCCGCGCGCCGTCCACGCTTCCTGGTTCGTGATCGCCATCCCGAGCTCGACGGTCTCGGGATAATGCGTAATCACCTCGCTCCCAATGCGGTCCTTCAACGGCGTGATAATCTTGCCGCGCGCGGTGTAGTCTTCCGGATTGGCGGTGAAGCAAAGCATCACGTCCAGCGGCAATCTCACCGGATATCCTTTGATCTGGACGTCGCCTTCCTGCATGATGTTGAACAGGCTCACTTGCACTTTGCCCGCGAGATCGGGGAGCTCATTCAGCGCAAAGATTCCACGGTTGGCGCGCGGCAACATCCCGTAGTGCATCGTCAGCTCGTCGCCCAGGATGTGTCCGCCGCGGGCCGCCTTGATGGGATCGAGGTCGCCGATGATGTCCGCAACCGTGACATCCGGCGTCGCCAGCTTCTCGACGTAACGCATGTCGGGATCGAGCCACGCGATCGGTGTATCGTCGCCCGCTTCCTTCAGCAGATTCTTGCCGTACTTCGAGATTGGCGCGAACGGATTGTCATTCACTTCGCTGCCGGCGACGATCGGCAACGCCGGATCGAGCAGCGTGGTGAGAGCACGCAGGATTCGCGATTTTGCCTGGCCGCGAAGGCCGAGCAAAATGAAATTGTGACGACTTAAAATGGCGTTGACGATCTGCGGCATGACCGTCTCTTCGTAGCCGACTACGCCTGTGAAGATCGGCTTACGCGTGGCGAGCCGCGTGAGAAGATTCGCGCGAAGCTCATCCTTTACTGAGAGTAGCCTTCTGTTGGGCGCTCCATACGCCGACCGCTTTAGGGCGCCAAATGTTTCTGGATAAACCGACAACTCGTTCTCCCGGAATTTCACGACTTCGACGTTAATCTAGCCCGCGTTACATAGAGCAACCAGACGGCTGTGCTCTTGACATGACTTTCAGATGAGATAGATTTTCGCGCGCGCCAAAACGGGCACCACGATCGTGTGCACGGACCGGCGATTTATTCCACGTTTGTCTCTCAAGGAGATCGTAAATGAAGCGCCTGGCCCTTGTCGCCGCCGTCCTCGCACTTGCTGCGTGCAGCTCGAAGAAGGACGAAACCGCGACGTCCGACACCACCGCACCAGCAATGGCTCCAGCTCCAGCAGCGATGGACACCGGAATGAAGATGGACACCACCGCGAGCACGACGTCCTCGACGACCAGTTCCTCGACGACGAAGAAAAAGAAGTAAGCGATTCGCTCTGCTTCAATCGAGGCCATCAAAAAGGCGCCACTAAACAGTGGCGCCTTTTTCGTTCTGCTCTACCTGCACAC
Organism: bacterium; assembly: GCA_902812375.1. Lineage (GTDB taxonomy): Bacteria > Gemmatimonadota > Gemmatimonadetes > Gemmatimonadales > Gemmatimonadaceae > UBA4720. The sequence goes on from CADDZN010000014.1 coordinate 11,694, forward strand.
TGCACTCGCCTCCTGACCATCTGGCCTGAAGTGTGGTCCCGGGCAGGATTTCCCGCCTCACCATTCCGAGCGCGACGCCCCCAAACCGTGGTGAGAGAGCAACGCTTCGAAGCTCCCCTATCACCTTCCCACCCTCGTCTACCAACTCCGCACCCTTCGGCGGCGCAGGCCTCGTGACGAAACGCAGCTTGCGAAGGAAACGGTTCACGTGCCCGCGGAAATGCACGCGCGCCACAGTTTCCTGACCGATGTAGCAACCCTTGGTGTAGGAGATCGCCCCAAGCTCGTCGAAGTTCGCTTCCTGCGGCAACGTCGAATCATCCATGTCCGCGCCCCACTGCGGACGCCCGCTCTCAACCCGCGCGATTTCCCACGTCTCCAGACTGCCCTCAGAAATGCCCGCGGCCTTCAGCCTGGCCTCGAGCAACGCTGCAGCGTCTGTCGGAAGAAAAATCTCGAATCCCTCGAGGTCCATCTCCGGAACTCGCGCGATTGTCGCAGTCGATCCACCGAATGACGTACTGACATGTCCATAGGGAGGAAGCGCCGCCAAGTCCTTCTCATCTACGTCTGTCACTTTGGATACGGCCGCTCGCGAGGATCGGCCAAACACGCCGATATCCGAGATTTCGGCCGAGACGTCATGGTATGGCGCCACTCGGGGATTGACGTACTTCCGGACCATCTCCTTCCATCCCGCCGAGGCCGGCGCGGAGGTGTCGATGAGCAGGGAATCGGCAAACGCGAAAATGCGCAGATCCGCGACGATTTTTCCCTTTGGTGTGAGCGCGGCCGCATACTGACCCTCGCCGGCGGTCAGACCTGAGACATCGTTCGTCACCATTCCGGTGACTAGCTCCGCGGCCTTTGACCCGGAGATGCGCATTCGCGCGCGGTCACTCCGGTCGAAAAAAAGAGCACCGTTGTGCAGCGCGGAGTACTCGTTCATCTCGGCCATTACCTGCAATTAAGCAAGTGCTCCAGCGGGGCGCTACTGCCCGTAGGCCGCGTACGATGCGTCGAGAAGGTCTACCGGATGAATCGCTTTCGCACCCATGTCCGCACGGATCAGGCCCGCGCCAATCTGCATCAAGCATCCCGGATTCCCGGTCGCAACCCAGCTCGCGTGCGTTGCGCGAATGTTCGCCAACTTCGGCTCGAGCACCGCATCCGATGTGTCTGGCTCAATGAGATTGTAGATACCGGCACTGCCACAACATTGATCTGAATCGTGCAGCGGCACGAGCTCCAGGCCTGGTATCGCTGCCAACATCGTGAGTGGTGCCTGCGTCACCCGCTGCGCGTGCTGCAAGTGGCAGGGCGCCTGGTAAGTAACGCGCATTGGCAGCGGTCCCCCAACGCGTGGTCCCGCGGCGGCCAGTAGCTCGCTTATGTCACGCACACGCGAGCCGATTGCCAGCGCGCGGTCGCGCCACTCCGGATCATCTTTCAAAAGATGCCCATACTCTTTCATGATCGCGCCGCAGCCAGCGGCATTCACAGCGATGAATTCGGCTCCCGACCTCTCGAACGCGGCGATATTCCGGCGAGCAAGCTTTCTCGCGTTCTCGAGATCTCCGGCGTGCGCGTGCAGTGCTCCGCAGCATTGCTGGCCCGGCGCATCGACAACCCGATAACCGTTCACTTCGAGCACGCGATTGGTGGCGCGGTTTGTTGCTCCGAACAAACCATCCATCACGCATCCTCGGAGGGTGGCCACCTTACCCCGTTCACCGCGGCTCCGGACATCGTATCGCGCCCGCTCGATCGAACGGCCAGTCGAGGCGAGCATCGCCATCGCAAAACCCAGTCGTCCTTTCAATCCAGAGAGCACCGTAGGAATTGGCGTCGCGGCGAGGATGCGCGAAAAAAACATTGCGGGTCTCAGCAGCCACGGCCTGGCGAACACGAACAGAATGAGGCGGGCGATTGGCGAGATCGACTGATGCTCGCGCAGCGTCGCGCGCGTTGCCTCGAGCAGTTGTCCGTATGGGACGCCGCTCGGGCAAACCGGCTCACACGCGCGGCAGCCCAGACACTGATCTATGTGCTCCTTAACACTGGGGTCGTTGGGACCTACCGTACCCTCGAGCAGTGAGCGCATCAGGAAGATGCGGCCACGCGGACTATCGTTCTCGTCCTCGAGATTGAGGTACGTCGGGCACGCCTGAAGACAGAACCCGCAGTGCACGCACGCGTTGATTCCCGGAAGCGCATCCGCCAGTGGCGTGCCTGGCAATGCGCATCCCGGCATCGTGTCGGGAGGAAGCGGATCGGCGGGGAGAGCAGCAGTCAATTCAATCGCCCAGGATTCCGGGATTCAAAATATTGAAGGGATCGTACGCCTTCTTTATACCCCGCGACAGCGGATCGGCAACCACACTCGGCGATACCCGCGACCACAACTCTGCCGGGAGCTTCTCGAAGATGATCTCGGTCGAGCCCTCGCCACTTTTTAGATCGTCGAAGTTTACGACGTCCGTCTCAATCTCCGACCCCTCCGATTCGATGCCGGCGGCCACTCGCATCACTCCTCGTCGTGGGTCGATTGTCGTGTACACGCCTGGAACTTCCTCGGCCAGGATGCGCGCTGCCGTCCCGATCATGCGCATCGGCATACTGGAGATCCTTATCACGCTCGGCGCGCTTCCTTCCAGTTCTCGAAGCGTACCCCAGACCTCGCTTTCGATTTCGCCAGGCTTGGTGATCTTCGCGAGCGCCTTGAGCTGAGCGTCAACTACCGCTTCGTTTCCGCCCAGCCGAACGAGCGCGACTGGGAGCTCGCCGAGTCCCAGCGCTCGAACAACGGTCACGCCGAGCAATTGTAACGCAAAGGGAGAGAGTGCGACGTACATCGCCTGGATCACACTGGCCTGCTCGACCAAAGATCCAGTGAGGGGAACAACAAAAGTCCGGTCGGACCGAGGGCGGGCGTAAAGACGTACCGTTACTTCCGTGATGACTCCAAGAGTGCCCCAGGATCCCGTGAGCAATCTGGAGAGATCGAAGCCGGCGACGTTCTTTACCACCTTTCCCCCAGCACGAACTACGTCTCCGCTTCCATTCACGAACTGCAAGCCCAGCAACAGATCGCGCGGCAAACCAAAAGTCGCGGAGAGCGGGCCCGCGGACGCGGTCGCGATTGTTGCTCCGATCGTCCCGCTCTCGGAGCCATACGGATCGAGCGGTAGCCACTGGTCGTTTCCTTTCGCGACGTGCTGGATCTCGGCCAGCGATGTTCCGGCGCGCGCGGTAAGAGTCAAGTCGCCGGGAACGTATTCGGTGACGCCACTGTCGCTCTGAAGCGAGAGCGTCTTGTCGGCACGAACAGGTCTGCCGGCACCAAGCCACGTCGAATTGCCGCAGATGCGGAGCGGGGTGCGCGTATCAACGCTCTCGTGGACCGTGGCTACTACTGCTTCGGTGGTCACTGCGCGACGGGACGCGATGGCTCCGCGGCAAGTGGCGGTGGCACAGTCGCCGCGGAGGTCTCGCGCGCAGATTTCACTCCGTGCCATTCCTTGCACGAATGTACTGGGACGACTTTGCCCGGATTGGAGCGGCGGCCGGGATCGAACACCGAGCGCAGCTCGCACATCGCATTGAGCGAGCTCGCAGGGAAAATCGATTCCATGTAACCCATCTTGTCGAGGCCGACGCCATGCTCACCGGTGATACTGCCACCCGCATCTATGCACGCATTCATGATCTCGGTCATGGCTTTGTGAACGCGTTTGCTCTCTTCAGCGTTGTCGGCGCTATATGCAATGTTCGGGTGAAGATTGCCGTCCCCTGCGTGGAACACGTTGCACACGAGAACACCGTGCTTCTCGCTGATGGCGTGAATCGTCTGGAGAATCTCGGGTAGCTTGGTACGCGGGATCACCGCATCCTGCACGATGAGGTGAGGAGCCAACCGGCCCATCGCGCCGAACGCTTTCTTGCGACCCTGCCATAGCTTCGCGCGCTCGATATCGTCGCGCGCGACCTTGACGTTTCGCGCGCCTCCGTCGAGACAAATGCGTCGTACGACCTCGAGGTCGGCGTCAACTCCCGCTTCGATTCCGTCCAGCTCGATCAACAGCACTGCCTCGGCGTCTCTCGGGTACCCCGCAGCATAGATGGAATCTTCCACGACGCGGATCGTCGGGCCGTCCATGAACTCGAGCGCTGCCGGCACGATACCGGACGCAATGATGGCCGATGTCACACGCGCCGCGTCGTCCACGGAGGTAAAGTCAGCGAGCAGTGTCCGCACAGTCTGCGGCTTCGGGGTGAGCCTGACCGTGACGTCGAGAGCGACGCCGAAGCATCCCTCCGATCCGATAAATGCGCCGCGGAGATCGTAACCGTCGCGCTCGCCTGTTCTGCTCCCCAGCTCGACGACTTCTCCACTCGGCAGAACGACAGTCATCGCATGGACATGGTTCAGCGTCACGCCGTACTTGAGGCAGTGCGGTCCGCCAGCGTTCTCGGCAATGTTTCCGCCAATCGTGCACGCTGCTTCACTAGAGGGATCGGGTGCGTAGAGGAGACCGAGTGGGGCGACATGTCTGTTCAGGCGGAGATTGACGACGCCCGGCTCGACGGTGGCGCGCCGGTTATCGATGTCGAGAGAGAGAATTTTCTTGAGTCGATGAAGTCCGACGACGATGATGTCGTCAGCGAGGGCACCACCGGAGAGCCCCGTTCCTGCTCCGCGCGGCACAAAAGGAAGCTCCTCTTCTGCGAGCAGTCGGACCACCGCTATAGTTTCTTCGCGACTGCCCGGAAAAACCGCGATGCTCGGCTGACGCCGATAGCCGGGCAATCCATCGGAGTTGTAGACGAGCAGCTCACTCGGACGGCTCAGGACGTGTCGCTCGCCAACGATGTCCGCGAGACGGGCCGACACCGAGGCCCGCTGGGTCGATGCGCTCGGTTGGGTCATGCCCGAAATCTAGCTATTGCTCGTCGCCTGCAGGCGCGACGACGAGCCGCAACGCATCGCGTTGAATCCGATAATCGAGCGGAGTTGTAAGTCTTTTTAGCTCACCATCCAGACCGATTGTCGTGGTGCGCCGAGCCAGGTCGATCCGACAGTGATCGACAATGAAATCATCGAACTCCGGCAACTCCGCAGTCTCCTTCGTTCCCTTTGCGATTGCCGACAATGCGACCGCAAAGAGACGAGCGGGCTTGCGCCCCCGGACGATCATCACGTGCAGTCCGCGCCTCCCGTTTTTTACCCGACTGCCCAGTGTCGGCATCTTGAGCTCGCGCTCACCGACTCCGATGAAGACCATCGATGCGCGGTAGGTTTTTTTCTTTCCGTCGACCTCCAGGGCCACAGAGAAAGTACGCAGCTCCGAGAGCATGCGGGTGAACGCCATGGCGCTCGCGATTTTGTAACCGAACCTCTTCTCGAGACCTTCGCGCACTCGAACGAAGGTCACGTACGCGCCAATCGAGCTGGTGTTCAGGAAGACGCAGTCGTTGACGTAACCGATGTCCGCACCAACGACTTCGCCGCCGGTGCCGGCGAGGAGTGCGGCCTTGCCGAGGTCCGTCGGAATCCCGTGATCTCGCGCGAAGTGGTTGAGCGTGCCGCCCGGAAGAATGGCGAGTTCAACGTCAGAATTGGCGACCAGAGCAGCGGCGGTGGCGATAGTGCCGTCGCCGCCAGCAACAAGCACTCGCTTGGTGCCGTTGTCGATGGCGTTTTTCAAGCGCTTCTCGAAATCCGCCGGTTGGATTGCCTCCAGCTCCAGACCGGCCGCGCCGAGGGCCTCTCTTGCCTCATCGGCCTTGCCGCAGGCGACGTTCAGAAAAGCTTTGGGCTCGGAGTTCTTTTCGGAGTTCTCTGGTGAAGTGGGTGGCATCGGGCGGGGAAAAGAAGAAAAACTGAACACTAGCGCGGCCAGCCGATCGCGACCGGCATCCGGCGACTGGCTGGTCTGCTCCTAATACAAGAAAGGCGCCGACTTAATCGCCGACGCCTTCTCGAAATCCTGTTATGTCCGGGCTACCGCATCTTGCGTCCCGCATCCCGCATCCCGCTAACTCCAGAATCCAGCCAGTGCCGAGCCGTCCGGCGATTCGCGGAGCTTCTCGAAGGCGCGCTCTCGAATCTGTCTGATGCGTTCGCGGGTGACGCCCATCAACGCGCCGATCTTCTCGAGCGTCATCGCATCCGAGCCCTGCTCCAGACCATAGTACAGGTGAAGAATCTTGCGCTCGCGTGGGGTGAGATACTTCCGGAAGACGCGATCGATGAACTCGCGCATCAGGTGGAAGTCGGTCACATCCTCGATCTCGCCGCCGTCGACACCAGCGAATCTTTCGCCGAGGGTGCAGGCTTCGCGGTCCGAGCGATCGATGGGGGCGTCGAGGGAGATCTCGGTTGCGGACATCTGCTTGGCCGAGCGAACTGCGTCTGGGGTTTCTTCGAGAAGTCGGCCGATCTCGTTGTCGGTCGGGTCGCGCCTTAGAACCTGGGAGAGAACTGTCTGCGCGCGGGCCAGCTTGATGAGCTGTGAATTCTGATTCAGTGGGATTCGAACGCTGCGGGTCTGCTCAGCAAGTGCTTTTAGAACCGCCTGACGAACCCACCACACCGCGTAGGAGATGAACTTCACTCCCTGATCCGGATCGAACTTCCTCACTGCCTTGAGTAGACCTTCGTTCCCGATTGCCACCAGCTCTCCCAAGTCGAGTCCGTGGCCCTGGTACTTCTTTACGTACGAGATTACGAATCGAAGGTTGGCGGTGACCAGCCGCTCGGCTGCTTTCTCATCTCCGGCTTGCGCTCGTCGCGCGAGGCGCCGTTCTTCTTCGGCGTCGGTGATGAGGGGAAGCTTTTGAATGTCCTGAAGGTACTGGTCGAAAGCGGTGGAGGGGGATGAACGGAAGAAGCCTTTGGATCTACTCTCGCCCGTTGTCTGCATAAGCCCCTTGGTAGCGACATTATCGAGTGACGCACCTGGGTGGCGCGCCCGTAGTGTGCTGGACGCGCACGTTAACAGCGGGTATGCTCAACCGTCAACAGCCATGTTTCATGCCATCGGCGGACCCGGCGGATCTTTGGTCTTCGTTCGGGTAGTGGCCATCAAAATGGCGATTCCGATGAGGATAATGCACCCAACGATGACCCACACCTGAGGTACGCCGAGCAGAATCGCGGCAATGGCGAGCCCAATGATGAGAACGATGAAGCCGATCAGGTAGGTGCTGAACGAGGACATTGACGGTCTCGGGTTGGATTTTCGGGCGCAGAGCGAGCAATTGTAAGGCCATGTAGCGGGATGCGGGATGCGGGAAGCGGGATGCACTTCCGGCCTCCGCTTCTCGCATCCCGCGTTACCGCTTAGCTAGTCCGTCCCAGCGCGTCGGCGTCAGCGTGTCGTTCGGGACTTCCTCGACGGTCCGGGCGATCAAGGTCGCGCTTCCCCAGTGTCGTCCGAAGCGGGCGGCTTCTCGGCAGTCTGGGTTCCAGATATCCAGCGTGGCGCCGAGTACGTTTCCGCCCGTGTCGTCAACCAGGTAGCGGCCGAGGTACTCGGTTCCAAGGAAGACGTCGACGTACCTCGCGAGCGGGAAGATCCGCGGGTCGGCGGCGACGATTCCATAACGGGTCTGCCGGCCGCGCCGAGTCTCGCCCTGCACGCAGTACTGCGTGAGGGAAACCGGGATCGATACCCCTTCCTCGGCTCGGCGGAACTTCGAGGGAACGAGTGGCAGGATCCCCTTCTTCATCTTGATGGCTTCGTGCGCCGTAGCGCGAACCATTTTTGCCGGAATGGCCTCGACGCCTTCGGCGATCGGCTTGGTAATGGCCGTCGTTGCTCTCGCCACCTTGACCGCCTTCGACGGAAGCGATTTTGTCATCGCGACCACCGTCTCCTTTAGAGGGCTGTCGAGCCGGCCAGCGGTTTCGTGCACGCTCTCCACCACCGCCAGGTCGCTGGGGTCGAGCATCGCCACCTCCGTGGTGGTCGGCGCAGCTTGGGTGCTCACTTCGGTCGCCGCTGAAAAAGTCGTATCGAGAGGCGCGAGTGATGGCAGCGCAACTGCGCCAGTGCCGATCACCGCGATGGCGAGTGTCACTGCGACAATGGTTCTGACCACTTCTGTACGCCGTGAGCGCGCGGTCGCCATCCTGAGGGCCAAGGTCCGGCGAGAGATTCTGCTGATTTTCACGCGAGCACCTCCCGAAGCTGATCGTCACTGACCGAAACAGTCCATCCAGTATCCGCGCCCGCCATCGCTCCTATCCTGAGCGGGAGGGCGAACCTAATGCTGCCTGACCGTCCCTTCTTATCCGACCTCATCGCCTCGATCACGGCGTTGCCTTTCATTGCAGCCGGGATCTCGGTTGGTAGTCCGACCGACTGTACCGCTCTCTTTATGGTGGCGGCGGTTCCGGTCTGAGCCAGGCCGATTTTTTCGGCAAGCTCGCTCTCAAGCACCATCCCGATCGCGACTGCCTCTCCGTGAAGGAGTGAGTAGCCACTCAACAGCTCGATGGCGTGGCCAATGGTATGGCCAAAATTCAGAACTTTTCTAAGGCCTTCCTCCCGTTCGTCTCGAGACACGATGTCGGCCTTGATCTCAATGCTAGGGACGATGAGCGAGAGCATGCTGTCACTCTTCCGTCCGCCAGTCGCCATCAGCTCAGGAGCTCTGCTGGCGACCGTATTAAGATAAGGCTCATCCGCAATTACGCCATGCTTGATCGCCTCTGCAAGACCCGCGCGAATCTCGCTAAGTGGAAGCGTAGCAAGGACTTGGGGGTCAGAAATTACCCTGGCTGGAGGATGAAAAGCGCCCACCAGATTCTTGCCCAA
>CADDZN010000015.1 GCA_902812375.1 bacterium
AGCCGGAAAGCCCAAAAGCCCCGAAACGGCACCAGGTTGTGAGTTGGGACGTCACAAGAATGATGGGCATTAGGCTGCGAGGGAAGCTATCCAATGTGCGCAAGCTTCGTTTTGGCTAAAACGCATCAGTGAATGTGCGCTCCGGTCGCACCTCGCGCGAGGACCACGCGAGTCGCACGTCCCGCATGCTAGCGCGCTTCCGCATTACTTTTCTGGTATGACAAACTCTTCCGTTTTTGTCGCCGCAGCCGCCGTCATCTCGATCACGGTGGTCGCCCCTCGCGCGTCTGAAAAGTTCGACACAACGCGAGACTTACCGCCGAATTGCTCCAACCACCCCGCTCCAACCGAGAACATCGGCGCGCAACTGAACAAGTTTCGCCCCGTCCAGATGCCCTTCTCCACCACCGGCCTCTCTACTCGCGAAGTCCAGATGGTCCGCAAGCTCGTCCAAGCCGGACAATATCTCGAGAGCGCGTTCTGGCGCGAGAGCGATCCCCAGGGACTCGCGCTCTATCAACAGCTCGCCGATTGTCGCGCGCCGATGGAGCAGAACATCCGCCACTACCTGCTCATCAACGGCAGTCGCTACGATCTTCTCGAAGGCAACAAACCCTTCCTCACCAACACTCGCTACGAACCCGGACACGCGCTCTATCCCGCCGGCATCACGCGCAAGGAAATCGACGACTACGTCGCCGCACATCCTTCAAAGAAAAACGAGATCTACAATCCGTGGACTGTAGTGAGGCGCCAAGGCAAGGATCTCGTCGGCGTTCCATACCACGTCGCATTCGCGCAGTGGGTTCGACCAGCCGCACAAGCGCTCCGCGATGCCGCCGCGCTCAGCGATGACAAAGCGTTCGCCAACTTTCTCCGGCTCCGCGCCGACGCTCTCCTCACCGACGATTACTACAAGAGCGATCTCGCCTGGGTCGATCTCGACAACCACAAGTTCGACGTCATCATGGCCCCCTACGAGACGTACCTCGACGACCTCCTCGGCGTCAAAACTTCGTACGGCGTCGCGGTCCTGATCCGGAATCCAACTGAGTCGTCGAAGCTCACCATGTACAAGCAGTACGCGGCCCAGATTCAGGACGCGCTGCCGATTCCTGCGGCCGATCGACCGTCGAACGCCGGACATCCGACACCGATGGAAGTGATGGACGCGCCGTATCGCGCCGGCGATCTCCGTCACGGATACCAGGCCGTCGCCGACAATCTTCCCAACGATCCGCGCATCCACGCCGAGAAGGGAACGAAGAAGATCTTCTTCAAGAACTTCATGGACGCGCGGGTGAATTACGTCGTCCTCCCCGTCGCGCGACTTCTGATGCGCGAGGATCAGGCGAATCTCGCGTCGATGGATGGCTACCTCACCACCACCGTCATGCACGAGATCTCCCACGGACTCGGCCCCGCCTACTCGCGCGTGAACGGCAAGCAGGCTGACATCCGCGAATCGATCGGGCCCATCTACAGCGGACTCGAGGAGGCGAAGGCGGACATCGTCGGGCTCTACGGCCTCAACTGGCTGATGAACAAGGGCGTGCTTCCCAAGTCAAAGGCGCGCGAATATTACGCGTCGCACGTCGCGGGAATCTTTCGCACCGTGCGATTCGGGACGGCCGAGGCGCATGCGAAAGCCGAGATGATGGAATTCAATTATCTGGCGGAGCAGGGCGCGATCACGCGCGATGGGCGCACAGGTCGCTACGCGATCGATTTCGCGAAGTTTCCTGTAGCAGTAGCGAGTCTCGCGAAGGAGCTGCTCACCATCGAGGCAACGGGGAATCGCGCTCGCGCCGAAAACTGGATGACCAAATACGGCACCATGCCCGCCACTCTAAAGGCGGCGCTGGACAAGACTTCGAGCGTGCCGGTGGACATCGATCCAATCACATCGTTTGGAGAGACCGTCAGATAAGCGGCCGAAACAGGAGAGGGAATAACCAATGACAGATTCAACAGAGCGGGCAGTGCTGGCGGGCGGATGCTTCTGGGGCGTGCAGGATCTCATTCGGAAATATCCGGGCGTGATCTCGACGCGCGTCGGCTACACGGGCGGTGATGTTCCGAACGCGACGTATCGCAATCACGGAACGCACGCGGAGGCGATCGAGATCATCTTCGATCCGCGGCGGATCAGTTATCGACAGTTGCTCGAGTTCTTTTTCCAGATCCATGATCCGACGACGCGCAATCGTCAGGGAAATGACATCGGCCTGAGCTATCGATCGGCTATCTTCTACACGAGCGAAGAGCAGAAGCAAATTGCGCTCGACACGATTGCCGACGTGAATGCGTCAGGTATCTGGCCGGGCAAAGTCGTGACGGAGGTTGCGCCGGCGGGACCGTTCTGGCAGGCCGAGCCCGAGCACCAGGATTATCTGGAGAAATATCCGAACGGCTACACCTGCCACTTCATTCGGCCGGGCTGGGTTCTGCCGAAGAGAAAAGTGGAAGCGGGCGCGTCCGCGACGGCGTGAGTCAGGCCGGCGCGATGACTGCGCCGTTCATTTTCCCTTCGATACTCTCGACATAGGATCGCGCGACGACCGCGGCTGGTAATCCGCCTGTCGTCGGTCGTCCCATTGCTGCCAGAGTTTCGCTCACCCACGGTGGACTCACGATGTTCACGCGAATCCCGTGCGGTGCCTCGAGCGCGGCTGCGCGCGTGAAGCCCTCGAGTCCCGCATTCACGAGGCTGATCGCCGCGGTTCCGGGCGCGGGATGTTGCGCGAGAATTCCGGAGGTCAGTGTCACCGATCCGGCGTCAGTAAGGTGTCGAAAGCCGAGTCGCGCGAGGTTCACCTGGCCCATGAGCTTGTTGTTGAGGCTGAGCTCGAAGTCTGCGTCGGTGAGATCATCGAGTGGCTTGAACGCTGCCTCACCGGCGGCAGAAACAATCGCGTCAACGCGACCCACTCTCGAGTAGAGGTCGCGGATGGATTGCGGCTTGGTGATATCGACAGTTTCGCGCGAGTGATGTCTACTCGCGCCAATGACTTCGTGGCGCCCGGTCAGCGCGTTAGCGATCGCCTTGCCAATGGTGCCTGTCGCACCGATGAGAAGAACACGCATAACTCAATAGATAGGTCGCGCGTTCCAGCCGCTCACGACGAGTTTGGGCGCTCCTCCACCGAGATCGCGTACGCGGTATTTCGCAGTGATGTAGCGCTGCTGCCCCGGAAGGAGCGATATGTAGTTGTCCTCCCAGAGCACAGGCAACACTTCCTCTCCACCGCGACCCGTGATCTGAAGTCGCGTGAAGAAGACGATACCGGGACCAGGATTGTGAAGCATCACCGTCGCCTCGCCGGAATCTCCGTGACGCGTGAAAGTCGCGTGTGAATGGACGTCCTGCGGCGCCATGTTCCTGAGCGCCGTGTAATCCGCGTAGGACTTCACCGGCGTCATGTACCACGTTGATGTATCGGCGAGCACATCTGGTTGCGTAGACAGCCAGTAGAAATTGGAGCTGATCGCCTTCCCATCGGACCCGACGAGACGCAGATCGACGAAATACGCGCCGGTCACTCCCGCAGGCTGCGGTAAGAAGAACACGCGCATGCTGCTGTCTGGCGGCACGTCGATTACCGTGTCGCGCGAATACTTCTCGGAGCCATCGATTCCGAAGATTCTCGTGCGCAGATGTGCGCCACGTATGGGCGGTCGTGGCGCGTTGTTGCTCACTACCGCAATAGACCTGTCGTCGTACGAGAAGAGCACGTGCACCGGCTCGTTGGCTTTCTTGGTTCCGAAGTATCCGCCCGCGGGACGCAGATACCAATCAAAGAGGTGCCAGTAAATCGACGGCCACGCGTTGTTGAACATCCACTGGATCACACCAGTCGAGACGTACTTGTTGCGGCGATAGGCCTCGAACATCGCCCTCTCGCCCTCGTACGTCATCAACTGCGAGGTCGCCGTATAATCCTCGGCGCTTTTCGGCTCGCCATAGCGAGTTGTCAGTGCCTTGTTGAATTGATCGAGGAGATGCGTGAATTGTCCGCCCGCCGCGTGATAGAACCACACCGTGTCGAGCGGCCACTTGATGTCGACCGCCGGAATCATCTTGCGCATGCTCTCGATTGGTGGCACCGCAGCGCCGGGACTCGTCTCGGTGTTGTACGCCCATGCGCCACCGTGAGTGCTGTCCTGCATCCAGTATGACGGCGGAACCCAATCATACGGTCCGGTCATCTTCACCCCGCTCGCGCCGGAGTACTGCGCCGGCTTGGCACTCGCGGAAGAGACGGTTGGATTCGGCCAGCTCTCCTGCTGCTCGATTGCGAGGTACATCTGCTCGACGTTGGCGGGTGGAGGATTGTCGCTGCCATTGAGCCACACGAACACACTCGGATGGCCGCGAAGACGCAGGATCTGATCTCGCAGTGAAGCTCCAGCGACCGAGTATTGTTCCGGTCCCCACTTCGACCACTCCTCGAACGCTTCGCAGCACACCCAGCCCGTCATGACGAGAAGACCCAGGCTGTCCGTCTGATGGAAAAAGCGGTCGTTCTCGTAGTTGCCCTCGAGACGCAGCGTGTTGAGATGCATGTCGAGCGCGTAGCGAAGCTGATCGTCCTGGCGCTGCGGCTGCGGGCGGAAGAAGACGTCGGGCGCCCAGCCACCACCGCGAATCAAAATGCGCTTACCATTTACGCGAAAGAGCCGGCCGCCTTTCGGAGTGGTTTCCGAAGTGACTTCGCGGATGCCAAAGCGAAGATTCTGACGATCGGACACGCGTCCGTTGCTCGTGAACTGCAGCGATAAATCGTAGAGGTTTGGTTTGCCGAGCTCGGCGGGCCACCACAGACGCGGATTACGGAAGTTGAGCTGCGGAAAATCCTCGGGAGTGAATCGCACCACGGTGCTATCGTAGGGGGCCAGCGTCACCGGCTTGCTGAACGAGACATTTCCAATGCGACCCGTAAGCGTGCCCCTAATCGTGCGCGAGGTGATGTTGCGCAAATCGCTGATGACCGTGAGCTGCGCGCTCCGCAATGTCGCGGTGTCCACTTTACTCACCACTTCCGGGTAGCGAATCACGACGCCGCTGGTTGCCTTGAGATAAGCGGGCTGCCAGAGACCCATGTCCTTGTCGGGCGGCGATGGATTCCAGTCGACCCACGTCGTCTGGAGATCGGGCGGCGTTGGCGCAAAGACTTCAACGGCGACAGCATTGTTGCCATTCTTGTTCAGCGCGTCAGTGACATCGAGCTCGTAACGCCGGTATGTCCCAACGACATTGCTCGAATCAGCGATGCGCTTACCGTTCAGCCAGATATTCGCGCGGTAGTTGATGCCGTCGAAATTGAGAGTGATGCGCTTGCCGCGCATGTTCGCCGGCACTCTGAACGTCGTGCGATACCACCAGGGTACAGCGTACGGACTCGACGGGTCCATGGCGGTGTGGACGAAGTTCGCGCCAATCGGGTAAGTCACGCCGGGGAGCGTGCGGAAGTTCATCCCGAAGAACACGTCGCGATAAACACTGTCGTCCACCAGCGCGCCAACAACCGTCGATGGCACGGTCGCCGGATACCAATCGGTTGGCCGGTAGGAAGGAGATGATATCACCGCGCCATCGGTTCCAACCTTCGCCGATGACTGGATCTGCCAGCCGTTGTGGAGCATCAACTGCTGCGCCCGCGACACGCTACCTGCACTAAACGTCAGTGCTACCAACCACACCACGCACGAAATCCGCTTCACGAAACTCCCCCCAGAAGAACGAACACAATCATTTAGTAGAACGAAAACAATTATTATGCCGCCGCGCGAGCCTCTTCGATCGCGAATGGCCAGCGCTGCGAACGTCGCGACCAGATCAGGAATACGAGGCAGCCGAGCACGAGCACACCGATACCAAAAAGAATCACATCCACTTGGGTCGTCGCAAAGACGAAGATCCAGCCAAGCAGCGCGATAACGGCCGGAACCGGATACAGCCACATCCGATACGGCCGCGGCATGTCCGGCGCTCGGCGCCTTAGCAGCACGAGTCCCACCACCTGTCCCATAAACTGCACGAGAATGCGGGTGACGATCATTGCATCGATCACCGTGCCAAGTGAGAAGAAGCCGGCGATGATCGAGAGCACGCCGAGTACCACGAGCGAGATGTACGGGAAATCTTTTGTCGGATGCAGTCGCCCAAAAATGCGGAAGAAGTAACCACTTTCCGCTGCCGCGAATGGAATGCGAGAGTAGCCGAGCAGAAGCGCGAACACGGAACCAAACGCGGTCCACAGCACCAGCAGCGTGAAGATCGTCGCGACAGTATTGCCATAGAGCTTCTGCATGAATACCGACACGATGAAATTCGACGCCGGGAATTTGTCTGCCGGCACGAACTCGCGCCACGGCACGACGCCGATGATCGAGAAGTTGATACCTATATAGATGATCGCAACCGCGATCGTGCTGATCAGAATCGAGCGCGGAATGACGCGTCCCGGATTCTCCACCTCGTCGCCGATGTAGCAGACATCGTAGTAGCCGAGGTAGTCGTAGATGCCGATGCGCGACGCGGCACCGAGGCCGAGGAAGAACCCTATCGAGAAGTTGAACGCACCGGGCGGGAAATCGAAGGCGAGACCTGGATTGAAGTGCGTCGCTCCGGCAAAGATTACGGCGAGCACCGTGATGAGCGTACCAATCCACAGCGACACGGTGATCTTCGCGATCGACTGGATGCGCCGGTACAGCAGGATGATGTTGACGAGTCCGACGAAGATTACGAGCGCGATGATGCCCGGACGCGTGAGCCCAGTCCAGATGAAGCTCGCGTATTGCGCGAAGCCGATGTATCCCGACGCAATCTCCAGCGGTCCGCTGAGCACGAATTGCCAGACGAACAGAAATCCCATCAGCCGTCCGAAGCGCTCACGACCGAATGCCTCGCGCAAATAGTGAAACGATCCACCCGACCCGGGCATCGCTGCGCCGAGCTCGCTCCACACCATGCCGTCGCAGATGACGATCACGAGCGCCACGATCCAGCCGAGCATTGCCTGTGGTCCGCCGAGCGCAGACATCAGGAGCGGGATGGTGATGAATGGGCCGGCGCCCATCATGTTCGTCATGTTGAGCGCAGTCGCGCTCAGCAGATTGAACCGGCGGTGCAGCCTCGGCTCCGGCACGGGAGCGCGAGCGTCGGCTGAAATATCAGGCGTCGTCATGCGGAATAAATCTGCGCTCGGTCGCGCGATAGGGTGAGGGAGGTCACGCCAGAGTTTGCTTTAGATGATCCGACAAGCGGAGCGCGAGAGCGACGAGGGTGAGAGTGGGATTGGCTGATCCCGCGGTTGGATAGACCGCGGCGCCCCCGATGTAGAGATTCGCGAGTCCGTGAACTTTGCAGTTCGCATCGACGACACCCTGCTTCGGATCGGTGTGCACGCGCGCCGTCCCCATGTGGTGCCAGCCGCCACTCACGAAACCTGGCCAGGTTTTGTCGTCGCTCAGCAGCCAATCCTTGAGCTGCACTCTGCCGATTCCGGCTCTTCCGATCTCCTGGCCAAGGAGCTGGTAGTAGGTGCGAATGGATCGTTTGTCGATGTCGCTCAACCGCCAATCGAATTTCACACGGGGCACGCCGAGCGCATCTCGCTCGCTGCTGAGGGTGATGCGTGAATTGGGACTGGGAGCTTGTTCCTGTCGCGTCATCAGGTGAAAGAAACGCGGCGGTGCGGGCGGACCACTTGGCGCTGCCTTTGTGTCGAGGCTCGCGAAAGGTGAAGGTCCGATCCTGCCGCTTTGCTCCCATTTCTGAAGCGCGGCGAGCATCTCAGGTGTGATCGCCTGAAAGGTGCTCTTCACTGGCTCGCCGAGCGTGCCGGGCTCGAGCGACGCAGTCCCGTTGAGGATTTGGTGCTCGCGCTGCAAACGCGGACTGAGCGCGAGCTCGCCGCGCGCTTTCGTGACGCCTGACTGCCAGGCATACATCTTCATTCTCGCCGACGCGGGATTGGTAAGTACGAGCTCGCCGCTGGGAATCTCGAGGTGTTCCATGAAATAGCGGCCGACGAGATCGTTTGCATTGCCCAATCCCGCGGTTGCCTTCCGGTTGGACGCGAGCAGTAGTCGCGCATTTTGAATAGTGCTGCACGCCAGCACGTAGGTACGCGCGCGGGCGCGAAACTCCTTGCCGTCAAGGGTGCGAATGCGAACCCCGTCGATCGCCGTGAGCGAATCGTTCGGCTCGATTTCGCAGATGTTGGCGTGAGTGTAGAGATGGACGTTCGGCGCGTTGACAATTGCGGATCGATACTTGGTGCCGAAGCGTGTCGGCGGACTGAACTGCCACATCTTCGTCCAGATCGTGTCAGGATCAAGACCCAGCGGTGTTATCGTCGTATCTCGGCGCGACCAGCTATTTGCGTCGTAGTCGTACGGGCCGATGTCGAGCAGCGGTTGAGCGCGCGCGTAAAACGGGTCGAGGTCGGCGCGCTTGATCGGCCAGCCGCTGTGCGGAACCCAGGGACGCACCTCGAAATCGATCGGATCATACGTTGCGCACCAGCCTGACCAGTGGTTGGTGGTGCCGCCAAAGTAGTGCAGGCGCGCGGCGTCGAGCGGATAATACGGCTGACCGACGATATCGCCGCGATACAGATCCTGCATCGCGGCCTCGCGCTCGAACCCACCGCCCTCGAGCAGAAGCACTTTGAGTGGTGAGCCGATCCACTGTAACGCCATGGTGATGCCAGCGGCGCCCGCACCAACGATACAGAGATCGCCCTCGAGAACGGCGCCATTCTCGAGGGTGTTCACGTCAACGTGCATTGCGGAGTGTCAGGCGGCCGCGAGCGAGAAGAGCGCGCACTGACGCGCTTCGGTGACCGCGAGTACCCAGCCGTCGACGACTACGGTGCGTCCGGCTGCGAAATCTTCGTGTACGGTGTCGTCGATCGATTTCTGTAGCCACGGCAGATGCAGCCTGGATCTCTCCGAAGCGATTGCTTCTCTCAGAGCCCTCACGGAATTCTCGGAGGGCACTTGTGCGTGATAGTGGGCGCCGAGGGTGCGTACGCGTGCGGGGCCGAGCATGTCGAGGAGCTGCGGACGGGCGAGTGCTCTCGCGTCGGTAGCTTCGTCGCGCGAGCACGCCGTCGCCGCAATAGCCGCGACGGTTATCGACGCGGCTAGTTTCACGAACTCGCGCCTGTCGAACGTCGAAGCCTCCCGGAGCCTATTGTCGAGATTCATCGCCGCTACCCTGGGTTTTACTGCCCGCCGACGTAGACGTGCAGAGTCGCTGGGCCCACCTGCTGACCATCTGCGTCAGCGGTCCACGAAATCATCTGCCATTGAGATTGCGACAGCCTCGGCGCAACGAGCCGGATGCGCACCGGATAATCCGAGTGTGCGGGAGTAGCGAATTCGGAGACTGGCCACGGATGCGAGTGCTGCTGCGAAGTGCTGTCGACGCTCCAACCGGGCGGAAGCTGAGTGTGCAGGCGGAATGTCACCGCCTTGTCGGTCTCGTTGTGGAGCACGAGCATCACTGGAAAATGCGAACCACTGCCGACTCCGAGCTCTGGAGCGAGCAAAGTCGACATCACATCGAGATTATGCGCGGGGTAGAACCGTTTGTAGAACGCCCAGCCCTCGCCGAGCTCGATCGAGAGAGGTCCGGTGTTCTCCGGACGATAGCCGCGGACCGGCGCGAACTGGATAGCGCCGGGACGGATTCCATCCATGATATCGCCGGTGACTGAACCGCCACCCACGAGTGATTTCGCGAGCACGAAGGGCAGTGGCTGATCGAAGTCGTGCAGATTGCCGGTCGCAAGAGCCTGCGCTGGTGCATCGCCGTACTGGGTGAGATGGAACGACAGCTCTTTCGCGGCGAGTCGCGCATAGGAAACGTGCTGCGATGGCGAGACCGCGGTCATCGAGTATTCCGGGCCTTTGCCATTCATGAATTCGAAGTGCGACGCATCCGTATAGTAGTAGAGCTTCTTCGGCTGCCATGTATGGAGTCCCTCCATCAGGTTGCCGTACCACAGGTGATCCTCGGGTGCCGCGACCTGCTCCGGAAATTTCGTGGGATCACCGGCGAGATCGAACGCCTCGGTCGCGATCACCCCGGACGCCTGGTGATCTTCATGATTTTCGCCGACAACTGTAGCGGGCAGCATCGCGATTACGACTTCCGGCCTTGTCAGCCGAATGAAGCGAACACCTTCGCCGAGTGCGCTGCCGTGGTTGGAGGTTTCGAGTGACCGCAGTACGTCCGAGACATCCTGCGCCCAGGTGTCAGGAGCGCGGATGAACCAGACGTTGGTGATTCCGATCGAGGCGAGCGCTTGGCGAGTCTCCATCTCGCGAATCTCGGCTAACGAGCGCGCCTGCTCGTAGCCGACGAGATTTTGTCCGGCGTCGCCGCGCGTCGTGAACACGACCGCGACGTGGCGGTGCTCGTCCAGAACTGCCTTCGCGAGATATCCGGCTATTGTCGATTCGTCATCCGGGTGAGGGGCTATCACCAGGATATCGGCTTTGAAGCGCGGATCGGGTGGCGGGTTGAGTGCCTGCGCTGCTGCGGCGTGCGGGAATGTAAACGCGAGACAAGTGATCAGTGATCTCAAACGCAATGCTCGATTCATAAGCCTCAGCCGGTTACCGGCTCGTCTGGCGGGTATATCTCTCGCCGAATCCGATTGGGTACAATGGATGCGCGGTGTCGTGCGGCTTCGACGATGACTGCGCCTCCACCTCGGCCATCGATGATGGGAGCTCGAATGGCAGTTTTCCCTCGGGCGGCACCACTCCGGTGAGAGCGTCCAACAGCGCCGCATCGCTGACGCCGAAGTTTCCGATCAATGCTGCCGCGCGATCCTTGAGCTCTGTTAGAATCGTCGGACGATCGAGATAGACAGTCACAATCGTTGGAACCGCAGCGGTGATGCGCTTGATCTCCTCGAACTCCTTGTCACCGTTTCGGAAACCCAGATCGCCCTCGTGCTGCATCGAGCCGAACATGTAGTTGGGATGCAGGGTCTGGAAAGGCGCGTTCGTGCGCGCGATCGCGACATCGGCCTGGGATAGATTCGACACGACATTGAAGCCGTAGCGCGCGGCGGTGGCCGAGTCGATGTTGTGGAGGAAGACGCGCTTGCCGCGCGCGACTAGCGGAAGAATATCCTTCTTGTTCTCGAGCACCACCAGGGCGCGCGATTGCGTGAGGTTTGCTTCCTTCTGGAATCCGGCGTTGCCGACAACGCTCGCTGCTCTCGCTGGATCGACGTACGGATTCTCGAACAAACCTTGTCTGAATTTCTGCATCGCAATCCGAACTACTGATTGATTGATGCGACTCTCGCTGATTTTTCCCGTGTGCACCGCTTGCACGAGATATTGCGCTTCCTCTGTTCCACCAAATTGATCGACGCCGGCGTTTACTGCTTTCGCGAAGCGATCGACTTTCGAGAGACTCTCGACTCCCCACGGCATCGCCACCGACGCAAAAGTCGGTCGCTCACCTGGCGGCGATCCGTTCTGACAGATCTCCCCGCAATCATTCGTGACCGCCCAATCGGTGAGAATGATGCCGTGGAATCCGTAGCGCTCGCGTAGCAAAAGCGTTAGCAGGCCGCGGTTGAATCCCGCGCCAACGGGCTCGACGGGTCGCCCATCGATTGTTGCGCCCACAAGAATCGAGTACGTCGGCATGACGCCGGCAACGTGCGCGGAAAACGCGCCGAGGAAGGGCTTGATGTGCGTGGCGAGATCGCCGTTCTGAAAGTCTGCGTACTTTCCATAACTCGAGTGACTGTCGAAACCATTCCTCTGCGCGCCGTATCCAACCCAGTGCTTCACCACCGTGAGCACGCCTGCGGAATCGAGACCGGATCGACCGTGCTGGAATCCTTCGACGTAGGCCTTCACGAGCTCGCGCGCCAGGTCCGGATCCTCGCCGAACGTCCCGTTGATCCTGCTCCACCTCGGCTCCGTCGCGATATCGGCCTGCGGAGAGAGCGTCTCCTCGATTCCGACCGCGCGGTATTCCTGTCGTGCGATGTCTGCGAAGCGTCGCACGAGCGATGAATCGCGCAGCGCTGCGAAGCCGAGCGGCTCGGGCCACTGCGAGAAGCGTCCCGATTGAACGCTCGCACCGAGGACGTACTGGAAATGATTTCTCGGATCCGAGCTGATGGTGAGCGGGATGCCGAGTCGAGTGTGTTCGGCAATCTCCTGGAGCAAATTGTTCTCGGTGGCGAGCATTTGTGGACTGCCGCCGAGGCGCGTGATGAAGCTGTTGACTCCGACCTGGCGAATGAGTTTGCCGGTCGCGGCGGTATCGTAGCCGGCTCCGACTCCAGCAGTCGCCATCGGCCCGGCACTGCGAGCGGTGCCGTGCATCATCATGCCGGCTTTTTCCTCGAGCGTCATCCTGCTCACGAGGTCGCGCGCGCGGACGAGCGGAGTGCGGCGCCAGTCCTCGTACGGCTCGAGCGCGCCGTTTCTGTCGAGATCCCTGAATCTGTGATTCCCAATCGTGATGATCGGAACCGAGCGCGAGCCCAAAGTGGGCTGCGGCGACGTGGCCGCTTGACCGTGAACCAATGATGGCGCGAGAACAATCGCACCGAGAACTAAAACACTACGCACTATCATCCTCCACGCGCCGCGGTCGCCGGAATGCATCCCGACGGCCATAATATCACTGCGGTCGTGTCATGCGGGAGGTCTCGTCAGCCGGGTCACCTCATGGTATCGCGGAGTTGCTCACGAAGGCGAGTCGCTTGCCGTCCGGTGACCACGAGGGAACGTTGAGGGTACCCTGGCCACCGTACACGTAGGCTACGACGCGCGAAGGTCCGCCCCCGATCGGGATTATCCTCAGCATCACGTGCTTGTAAAAGGGATGGTCGTCCGCGGCGACGTCCAGCGGGAACGAGATGAACACGATCCGCTTGCCGTCCGGAGAGATGTGCGGGAACCAGTTGTTGAATTTGTCGTTGGTGATTTGTTGCTGCCCACTCCCGTCCGGGCGCATCCGCCAGATCTGCATGCGTCCCGTGCGCGCAGAGTTGAAATAGATGTACTTGCCGTCCGGCGTGAACTCGGCGCCGTCATCCAGCCCAGGCGCGGAGGTCAGCCTGATCTCGTCGCCTCCCGTCGCGGGAATTTTGTAGACATCGAATTCCCCGTTGCGCTCGCCGATGAATACGAGCCACCGACCGTCGGGCGACCATCCATGCAGGTAAGACGGGCCCTTCTCAGTGATCCGCTTCGGCGTGCCGCCCGTCGCAGGCAGCGTGAAGACAATAGAGACGCCACTGTCCGCCGGAACGTGGTTGCTGATGCCGAGCATGCGGCCGTCGAATGAGAGTACATGGTCATTGTTGTTCCGTGTCGCAAACCCGGTGTTGATCACAGACGCACCTCGCGTTGCGAGGTCGAAGCGATACAGACGACCTTCCTGCGCGTAGATCAACGCCTTTCCATCAGGAGTCCAGTTCGGCGCCTGGAAGGAGCCGCGGTATCGATGCACAATCGTCGCGTTCCCGGTCTCGACATCGAGGATCTCGAGGTTGCTGCCCAGATAATCTCGATAGGGGACGAGATCGGCTTTCGCCGGCCTGATGACGCGGACATTGCTGAATTCCGCGCGCTCGGTTGCGTTGTCGTTATGCGCGCAGACGAAGAGGCCGACGTACACAGTGTCCGGAAGCGAGATACCGGACAGCCGCTGCGTGACGAGCGTATCGCCAAACCGGGCGACTGACATGAGATAGACGCCATCCCGACGCTCGAGCTGAATCTCCACATCGGGATTGGGCAGACTGTCGGGCGATTTTTGTTCTTCCGTGATGCGCCCTGCGGCGCGCCGAAACTGAAACGAGACGAGACCATTGCCGTGTATCGCCGCGGTAACATGTGGCGCGCTTGTCTCGAGCGAAGGGCGTATCGTCCAACCGATCTTCCGGTGCGGATCGCCGCCGGCGCTCACGAACCGTGCGCGCATCGAGAGGATAAAATTGCCAGTCATCCGCTTCCACACGAAGTGAAAGTCATCGTGATCGCCCCACATATTCTGGCCCGCGCCAGCGATCTGATAATGCTGAGCAATCGAGTCATATGATGCGGAGCCTGGACTACTCACTCGACCGACGTCGGTTTGCGACTCGAAGATGCCAATCGGGGTTTGCGCGCTCAGCCTGACGGACCACAGAACAATCGCCGCTACAGCGCCCGCCACTCGGATGATTTGCATGAGATTCTCCACGGATCGGCAGGGTTCTGTCCCAGCCAATTCCGGGATACGTTACACGCAGTACGTCAGCGCGCCACCCCACTTCAACTGTGTCGGCAGAATCGATCCAATGGCAAAATTCTCCAGCATCCTCGGAACCGTCGGGAACACTCCCGTCGTCAAGATCAACAAGCTTGCCCCGCCGAACGTCAACCTCTACGTCAAGATCGAAGCGTTCAATCCACTTGGTTCCGTCAAGGATCGACTCGCCCTCGGCGCCATCGAAGACGCGGAGCGCACGGGGAAGCTGAAGCCTGGACAGACGGTGATCGAAGCGACGAGTGGGAACACCGGCATCGGGCTCGCGATGGTGTGCGCGGCGAAAGGTTATCCGCTCGTCGTCACAATGGCAGAGTCGTTCAGCATCGAGCGGCGGAGACTGATGCGGTTTCTCGGCGCGAAGGTCATCCTGACGCCGCCCGCTGAAGGCGCGGTGGGGATGGTCAAGCGCGCGATCGCGCTGGCGGAGAAAAATGGCTGGTTCTGGACGCGGCAATTCGAGAATGAGGCGAATGCAGAATTCCACGCGCGTACAACGGCGCGCGAAATCGTCAACGACTTCGCAGGCGAACGGCTCGACTATTGGGTGACTGGATTTGGAACCGGAGGAACGCTCAAGGGAGTCGGTCGCGTTCTGGCGAAGGAGCGCCCGGAAATAAAAGTGGTGGTCGCGGAGCCATCGGATGCGCCCATGCTCACAAGCGATCTGCCCCAGGACACGAATCCGGACGGCTCTCCGCGAACCAGACATCCAGCGTGGAAGTCGCACCCGATTCAGGGTTGGAGTCCGGATTTCATCGCGAAGCTCACCGCTGACGCGCGCGAGATGGACATCATCGACCAGGTGATAACGATCTCCGGACCCGTCGCGATGGACTGCAGCAGACAACTCGCGCGGAGCGAAGGAATCCTGGTCGGGATTTCATCGGGGGCGACGTTCGCGGCAGCGCTCGAGATCGCCAAACGCGCGCCGAAGGGAACGACGATCCTGTGCATGCTCCCCGACACCGGTGAGCGTTATCTGAGCACGCCGCTCTTTGGGGAGATACTCACTGAGATGAACGAGGAAGAGCTCGCGCTCGCTGGAGCAATGTGAACATGAGAGCATCCCTACTGCTACTGCTCTGCGCGTCGACTCTCTCGGCGCAGACGAGAAATATCGCTCAGCGGCTCGGCTATCCAGCCGATGCGAAGCTGCTGATCATCCACGCCGACGATCTCGGCGTCGCACACTCGGAAGACGTCGCGAGCTTCGACGCGATGGAGCGCGGCGCCATCACATCAGCAAGTCTGATGATGCCGACGCCGTGGGTCACGGAAGTCGCGAACTACTTCAAGGCGCATCCGGACATTGACCTTGGCCTTCACCTGACGCTCACGAGCGAGTGGCAGACCTACCGGTGGGGAAGCGTCGAGTCCAGCGACAAGGTGCCCAGCCTGCTGGACTCGACGGGAACCTTTCCGAATGATGAGTCAATCGTGGCGGCGAAAGCAAATCCCGCCGACGTCGAACGCGAGCTACGCGCGCAAATCGAGCGCGCGCTGGCGCTCGGTATTCATCCCACGCACGTCGATAGTCATATGGGCGCGTTGTTCACGAAGCCGGAGTTGATCGCAACATACGTGAAAGTCGCACATGAATATCACCTGCCATTTCTGGCGGTGCGTCAGGCAGGTTTCGCCAGCCTCCAGTCAGGCATCACCGACAGGGATGTCGTGCTCGACGCGGTGATTATCGCAGGCGGCGAAGTTCCGCGCGACAAATGGAAGCAGTTCTATCTCGACGCAATCGCGAACCTGAAGCCCGGGCTCACCGAGTTGATCGTGCACCTCGGTCACGACGATTCGGAGCTACAGGCAATTATGGTGAATCATGAGCCGTACGGCGCGGCGTGGAGGCAGCGCGACTACGACGTCGTGACGAGCCCTGAATTCCGGAAGGCGCTGCAGGACAATCACGTGATCCTCGTCAAGTGGAAGGACCTGCAGCGAGTCGCACAACAACCGTAAGGGCTTCACGGCAACGCAAATGCAACGTAGGTGTCGCTGGACTTCGTGCCGAGCTTTCCGCCGCCTGCAGCGATGACGACGTACTGCTTGCCACGCACCGCATAAGTGCTCGGCGTCGCATATCCCGCGGCAGGAAGCGGTGCCTCCCAGAGAAGCCTACCGGTCGATTTGTCGAACGCGCGAAACTTTTCATCCTGCGTTGCTGCTATGAACACGAGTCCGCCGGCCGTGACGATCGGACCGCCGTACTGCTCCGTACCGGTGATGGGAACACCTTTCTCCGTCAGTGCAGCATGTTCACCGAGTGGAATTCGCCAGAGGTATTGTCCAGTGTTGAGGTCGATCGCGCTCAGCGTCCCCCATGGCGGCTTGATCGCGGGATATCCAGCGGAATCGCGCCACCGCTCGTAGCCGAGGAACTCGTAGTGAGGGCGGCTGCGACTTGAGCCAGCCGGTGCGAATGCCGTAGCACGGTGAGCAGAACTGTCGCGTGAGGGCGTCGTGGCTTCCGATTCGCGCCCAAGTAGGTACGCGATTACTGCTTCCTTCTCGTTCTCCGGAAGATTGGCGAACGCTGGCATGAACCCGCGTCCCCGATTTATCACGTCGTGAATCTGCGCGGCTGAGAGACGCGCTCCAACATCAAGCAGTGATGGCGCGCGGTCTTTTCCGCGTCGATCCACGCCATGACAGCTCGCGCACGTAGCGGCGTATACTTCGGCGCCCGTCCGCGCGATGTTTGGTGGCGCTGAATCTCGTACTTCGCGCATTGCCGCGATCCACGGAACGTCGCTGGCGTTGACGTAGATCACGCCCGCGTCCCGGTCCACAGCAGCGCCGCCCCATTCCCCCCCACCGTCGAATCCTGGCAATACGATCGTCCCTTCGCGACTCGGCGGTGCGAACAAATCATCATGACGCAAAGTGCGAAAGCGCTTGAGCGCCGCGGCATGAGCGCTCGGCGAAAGCTCCGTGAGATCCGCGTCGGCGATTGACTGGCGCGCGAACGGCGCTGGCGCAAGCGGAACCGGCTGAGTCGGCCACGCCTGCTCGCCGATGAGATCGGATGCAGGCACCGCGCGCTCCTCAACCGGAAAAAGCGGCTTGCCCGACACGCGATCGAAGACGAAGACAAAGCCACTCTTCGTAATCTGCGCGAGGGCATCCACTCGTTTGCCAGCTCGCGTTACCGTCAGGAGATTCGGCGCGGCCGGCAGATCACGATCCCACAGATCGTGGTGCACGGTCTGGAAGTGCCAGAGTCGCTTGCCTGTCTTTGCATCGAGTGCGAGCAAGGTGTTTGCGAACAGGTTCGCGCCGTGGCGATCGCCGCCGTAGAAGTCCGGCGTCGCGGATCCCGTCGGGACGTACACGATACCGCGATCGACATCGAGGCTCATTCCCGCCCAGGAGTTCGCGCCGCCAGCCGTCTTCCAGGCGTCAGCAGGCCAGGTCTCGTAGCCTGGCTCGCCGGGATGTGGGATGGTGTGAAAGGTCCAGCGGATGCGTCCGGTGTGCACATCGTAAGCGCGGATGTCACCGGGCGCGGACCCTTCTCCCTCGCCGACGCGCGCCCCCTGAATGAGAAGATCCTGATAGACGACACCGGGGCTTGTTGCCACCACATAGGCATCGCCAACATCTCGACTGAGTCCAGCGGCGAGATCTACCCATCCACTGCCGCCAAAGCCCACAACCGGCCTGCCACTGCTCGCGTCGAGCGCGTACAACCTCCGCCCCGCCGAAAAAAAGATGCGTCGCTCCGCGCTGTCCGACCAATAAGCTACGCCGCGGTTCGCGTGCACCTCGCGCTCTCGACCGGCAAACGGATCGAATCGCCAGAGCAGTGTGCCACTATCGGCCCGCAGCGCGACGACGGCGAGAGCGGGAGTGGTCGTGTAAAGAACCCCGTCGGCAACGATTGGTGTAGCCTGAATCTGAGACGCGCTGTCACCGGTGTGATAAATCCACGCCACGCGTAAAGTTTGCACGTTGTCGCGGTTGATCTGGTCCAGCGGCGAGTACCTGCGATTTCCCGCATCGCCACCGGTGGTGCGCCAATCGGTCGAGGTCGCGAAAGACGCAACGTTGTGCGCGAGGCAGGAGATGGTGAATCCCACCAACACAATGAGGCTCCACCTTGCAGCGAATTTATATGACTTCGGCACGGCTTCTCGGCGTCCTCTAATCGGCATGATGGGTAGCTCACCCGTGTAGTGCGATGTGCTTATACTGTGGAAATGACGTCAGTACAGCCAGGGATCGAGTAGGGCGACAAATTGTCTGAATTCTTTCAGGACCCACCGCGCCTCGGGAATCAGTACGACGAAGACGCGCTTCTGCGCGCATATCTTCGCTGGCGTCTCCCGCCAGACATGCTCGCCGACATCGAGCCAGATCTCCAGCGGCTCGGCCATCGCGTCGCAACCGACGTCCTGGCGCTGGCGGAGGCGGCCGAGTCACAGCCGCCGAAGCACGTCGCGTATGATGCATGGGGACGGCGCGTCGACCGCATCGAAACGAGCGATGCGTGGCACGCACTCGACCGCATCTCGGCGACGGAAGGCATCGTGGCGACAGCCTACGAGCGGCGCCACGGCTCGTGCTCGCGAATTCACCAGATGGCGCTTCTCTATCTCTTTGCGCCCTCGTCGGCGTTGTATAGCTGCCCACTCGCCATGACAGATGGTGCGGCAAGATTTCTCGAGGTCTATGGCGACGATTCCACCCGACCGGTTTTCGAGCATCTCACTTCGCGCGACCCGGGCGAGTTCTGGACCTCGGGGCAGTGGATGACCGAGCGCACCGGCGGATCCGACGTAGGCTCTACATCCACGATCGCGCGACGCACTCGAGACGGCGGTTACGTGCTCCACGGATCGAAATGGTTCACGTCAGCGACCACCTCTCAAGTCGCGATGACTCTCGCGCGCATTGAAGGCGCTCCGTCGGGCAGCAAAGGCCTCAGCGTATTTCTGATCGAGCTGCGAGATGCGAATGGCCAGCTCCGCAACATTCGCGTGGAGCGGCTCAAGGACAAACTTGGCACTCGCGCGCTCCCGACCGCGGAGCTGACACTCGACGGAACGCCTGCTCGGCTCGTAGGTGGCGAAGGTGACGGAGTGCGGAAGATCGCCACTCTCTTCAACATCACGCGCGTGTACAACGCCGTCGCGGCCATCGCGGGGATGCGTCGCGCCATCGCGCTCGCATCCGACTACGCTGGTCGGCGCACCGCATTCGGAAAGAAGCTGGTCGAGCACCCGCTCCATGTGGAGACTATGGCGCAACTACAACTGGAGCTCCGCGCTTCATTCCTGCTGGCATTTCGCGTAACCGAGCTCCTCGGCAAGGAAGAATGTGGCACCGCAACACCATCGGAGCTCCAGCTTCTCCGGTTGCTCATTCCTGTCGCCAAGCTGTACACGGCGAAACGCGCCATCGCGGTTGCGAGTGAAGCACTCGAAGCGTTCGGCGGCGCTGGCTACATCGAGGACACCGGCATTCCACGGCTGCTCAGAGACGCACAGGTGCTTTCGATCTGGGAGGGCACGACGAACGTTCTGAGTCTCGACGCCCTGCGAGCGGTCAGAAGGTCGGACGCGCTCGCGGCGTGGACCGCGGATGTGCGCCGGAGACTATCGAGCGTAAACGCGGGACAATTCATCGAGTGCGTTGGGTCCGCGAAGGAAGCAGTGCAACGCGTAGAGAGATACGCGGCTCACGCCGAAGACGAAGGAAGCGAATTTCAGGAAGCGGGCGCGCGCGCCTTCGCCTACGCGATCGCCCGCACCGAGGCGGCCGTGCTTCTCATCGAATTCGCAAATTCGGTAGAAGACCACGCCGCGCTTGCCGCCGCGCGACGCTGGTGCGCTGGCGAGTTGGCGCCACTCGTGAATGCGGACGCCGGTCATCGCGAAGACTCGCTTGGGCTGTTCGGCTCTACCTAGCCGGAACTCCATCGAAGAAATCCACCACACCGGTCTCGAGCGAATACTCGGCGCCCACCACCAGCAGGCCGTCGTCGCGAATGAGCTGCTCGAGGATCGCAGATCCGTGGCGCAGGTGGTTGGCCGACGCGCGAATGTTGAGTCGCACAGCCTGTTCGCTGAGC
>CADDZN010000016.1 GCA_902812375.1 bacterium
GTCGTAATCGAAGAAGAAGTCGTAGATCCGCACAACGCCTTCTTCCCGCAGCACCACGTCCGACTCCTGTGCATTGCCGCGATGCATCGTCAGGCCAAGCCCGAAGTGAGTATCGTGATAGAGATTGGCGCCGGTCGAGATGATCCAGTCGACGAAGCCGGCCTCGATGAGGGGAATCAAGGCAGACATCCCGAGTCCCGCCGGAGTCAACGCTCCGGTAATTGAGAGCCCGATGGTTACGTTCTCATCCAGCATTTTCTCCGCGAACAACTGACAGGCTTCGCGCAACCGCGCGGCATTGTAAGCGAGGTAGGTGCCTTCGATGAGCTCCGCTACGGTCTCCGTTCCATCGATGCGTCGAGGATCGATGCGCTGGCCCTTGAGAAATCGGCTCGTCTCGTGCGCCGTGTGCTGCACGCCGCGACTCTCACGCTCCTCGGCCGCAAGCTTTTGCTGCGCCTTCGGACCAGCGGCCGAGGCCTTCCCATGACGGGACGCTTTGAAGCCGCCCCGATTTCGCCCCTCTCCGTTCGCCTTACTACCTTTTGCCATTTCGATTTTTGTCGGCGTTGCTGTCATACTGTTCGCCGGCCGTCTTGCCTATGGATTTGTAGGCACTGACAATGGCCTGAACGGCCTCGGCGGGATCGTCCGTAACGAGCATCAGGTCTAGATCTCCTTCGGAGATCTTTCCCTCGCTGAGCACGCGTGCCTGCAGCCAGCGCAGCAAGCCCGCCCAGTAATAACGTCCGAACAGGATCACGGGGAATCTGTAGATCTTCCCGGTTTGAATCAGCGTCAGCGCTTCGAATAATTCATCCAGAGTGCCGAAGCCGCCTGGAAAGATTATGAACGCCACGGAATACTTGATGAACATCGTCTTCCGCACGAAGAAATACCTGAAGTTCACCAGCGTATCGACGTACGGGTTCGCGCCCTGCTCGAACGGCAATTCGATATTGCAGCCAATAGATCGGGCGCCACCGAGCTGAGCGCCCTTGTTCCCGGCCTCCATGATGCCGGGGCCGGCGCCGGTGATGATCGCGAAGCCCGCTTCAGCGAGCAGCCGCGCCGTCTCCACCGCTGCATCATAGTGCGGATCGTCCGGCCCAATGCGCGCGGAGCCGAAGATCGTGACGCCCTTCTCGATCGCTGCCAGCGTGTCAAATCCCTCGATGAACTCACCCATGATGCGCAGCACCCGCCACGGGTCTGTGCGCGTAAAGTCGATGCGGGGACCGGTCTGCTGCAGCAGCTTCTCGTCTTCGGTGACAGGGCTGACATCGCGAATCGCGTCATCGACGGTGCGCTTCGCGCCCGACATCCGTCCCTCACTCTGGGAGGGCGGCATGCGTCCGGCCTTCAGATGTCCTTCCTCAGTGCGCTCTTTCAGTCCCTGCAGCGCCTGCTGTTCCGCCGAAGCGAGCACCTCCGGGTCCAGCTTCTTGCCCCCAGCGGTTCGCGCTCGTTTGGATCGTCTCGCAGTTGGCTTCGCGGACCCGCCGTTGGGGATATCTTTTTTATTCTTCATTGATGGCCGCTGTCGCGGGCTTCGGCTGCTCTCTTCAATTGGAAACTAAAGTTGCGTGCGTCTGCAGGAAGCCCGCCAGATGATGCTGCCCAGGTTGTAATAATCATTGCCGACGGAATGAGAGCAGATGTACTCGCTCGCTCTATCTCCAACGGACAACTACCAGCGCTCTCGGCTCTTCGCGCCGAAGGATCGCTGCACACGGTCACTTCGGCGTTTCCATCGGTGACTGGCCCCGCGTACGCTCCATTCATCATGGGAAGATACCCGGGCAGCATAGGGTTGCCGGGTTTGCGATGGTACGATCGGTCGAGAAAGATCGCCGGTCTCACTGGGCACACGCGGAGCTACGTCGGCCCCGAAATGAGATTCGTCGATCGCGACGTTGACAGCGCCGCGCCGACTATCTTCGAGCTCGCGAAGCCGAGCATTGGCGCACTCAGCGTGATCACTCGCGGATTGCGACGCGCCGACCGAATTGGGCAGAGTCCGGCATTCATCGCTCGGACGGCTCTCGCTCACTTTCGTGGAAATGTGCGTGGCTGGCTCGCGATCGACCGTGAGGTGGGAGAGGAAGTTGCGTACCGCTTGCGGACGAGCAAAGTGAAGTTCGCATTCGCCGCGCTCACCGGTATCGACAAGACGTCCCACGCGGCCGGACAGGACTCGGCGATCGTGAGCGATGCGATGCGCATAGTCGACGAGACTGTTGCCAGAATCCGGTCAGACGCCGAGCGAGATGGGCGTTGGAAAAAAATGCATCTTTGGGTCGGGAGCGATCACGGACACTCAACGGTTCGTCATCACGAAGATCTGGCGGGACTGCTCACGCAGTGGAGGTACACTACCGTGGCGCACCCTTGGGCATTCAATCGCTCCGCGGATATCGCGGTGATGGTAAGTGGAAATGCGATGGCGCATCTGTACCTCAATCTCGAACAACGCGCTCGCCCGTGGTGGCCGAAGCTGGGAGACCAATGGGGCGAGATAGCGCGAAATCTCCTCGCGCGCGAATCGGTGGACCTCATGATTCTTCCCACGAGCGCGAGGTCGTGCGAGGTGCACGCTCACAAGCGTGGCATGGCGACGCTAACGTGGGGGGAGGAGAACTATAGCTACGTACCGCAGAGTGGAGACCCCCTCGGTGTCGGCAGTCAGGAGAATCTCGATAGCCGGCGCGCGTACCAGGTGACCGTCGAGAGCGATTACCCCGACGCGATCGTGCAGATAGCACACCTAGTGGGAGCGCCGCGTAGTGGGGATATCATTCTTTCCGCGGCGCGGGACTGGGATTATCGCGCGAAGTACGAGCCTATTCCGCACGTCTCCTCGCATGGCGCGCTGCATCGCGAGCACATGCTCGTGCCGCTACTGCTAAACCGTCCGCCAGCTCACGCGCCGCGCCGGACGGTGGATGTGATGCCGAGTGCGCTGGCGGCGCTCGGTATTACAGCTCCTAAAGGTCTGGACGGACGTTCGTTTCTGTAGAGCGGCGAAGCTCGCTCGCGTCTCGGTACTGCAAGCTCTTAACTGCAACTGAACGGGTGCGAGGCAGGCGTCTCGATACTGATAGTCTCTAAAAAGCAACAGAACGGGTGCGAGGACTGGCATCTCGTACTTTAAAGTTCTAACTGCAACAGAACGGGTGCGAGGCGGGAGTAAGACCGTTCCGAGTTTGCGAGTCACTGCGGTGCAGACGGCTCAGGGCGCGGTAAGTACTGCCTGTGCTTCGAAGGCGAGTAGTGCCGTCCCGACGTAGTGAACTGGCAAACTGGCCACGTCGTTGCTCCCGCCTCGCCCCCGTTCAGTTGTCGTTAAAGAGTGTGAGATACGAGATGCCAGTCCTCGCCCCCGTTCAGTTGTAGTTCATCTTACAGGCTACGAGATGCCAGTCCTCGCACCGTTCTGCTGTAGTTCAAGCTTCGAGAAGTGCCAAGATGTCAGGTCAGTTAACGATGACCGTCCCGACCATCCCGGGAGGATGGAACGAACAGTGAAACGTGTAAGTCCCAGGCGTGTTGAATAAACGCGTGTGAGTAGCTCCGGCGGGAAAGTCCGTCATGTCTCCCGACCCGTCGCCCGCTAATGCGGCTGCCCTACCCGCTGCGTTATCCCAAAGAGCGTTGTGAGTATCGTTCGAAGTGTTGGTCCAGGTAACCGTTGTCCCAGCCGTCACCGTCAGCGAGTGTGAGCCCGTACCCGCGGCGGTAAAGAACGAACTGGACCCCATGCAGAACGTGTTCGCCGCGCACGTTGCCGGTGGCGGTGGAGGCGGCGGGGGTGGAGTCACCCCACCATCACCGCCTCCTCCACCGCACGACATCACACTGAGCGAGAGAACCAAGGCACCCAACAAACCAGATATCCGACGCATCCTACCTCCTCGAGCCAACTCAGGTTTTCGGTCAGTGACCGACGTACTATCGCTCAGGCACCTTCGCAAGCGACCAAATAACGCGTGAATGCAGGGCGAAGGCAAAGCGCGCCCGGCAGGCGTATGACTGTCGGCGGCCAGTGGCGCCTCACCAAAGGCGAATGTCGACCTCTTTCCAGTCAGTGTTTCACCGCGCAGGTGAACAATCTCCAATCCGAATCAGCGGCAGCGACTGCGGCGATATACCCTGGTCGCGGGGAAAAGAGCTTGTGGGTGAGATTTTGAGTCGACGGTCCATTCCGGGATACCGACCAGATTCCTTTGCCTTCTGCTTTCAGCCGCGCTTCCTTGACGACCCACGAACGAAGAAAGCTGGCGTCGCGCTCCGCCGGCGGCGTTGCCGCGAGTGCGTGAAGCTCTTCGTCCGAAAGAAATCGTTGCGCTACATCGAGTAGCCGCCGCACCGGACGCTCGTTCTCCAGATCGACCCCCACAGCCCTGTCGGTGGCAAAGGCGAACAAACCGAGGTCAGCCGAGTGCGACACATTGCAGCTGATGTCGTGATCGAGGAGCGATGGCTTCCCCTTGGTACCGTACTCGAACTTCAGCTTGTTAGCCGGAACGCCGGTGAAGCCTGAGAGCAGGTTCCGGAGAATCCCCCGCGCAACGATAAACCGCCTCGCCGGTAGTGCCGCCATATCGTCGGCGCGCCGGTGTTCCTCCGCCGACAGTGCTCTCGATAGCTCCGCGTACCGCGAGTCGGAAACCTCGAGCTCGCCTATCCAGACCTGAATTTCTTCCGTCATCAACTCAAGAGATGTCAATGATCTCTACCTCCGTCTTCCCGTTCTCGATTCTCAGCCTTCCCACACTCGGCTTCAGGTTAAACCGTCTTGGACCAGCAGCTCCCGGGTTCACAATCAGTCTGCCGTCCAGCCTCGTCACCAACTGCTGGTGAGTATGACCATACACCACCACATCGGCCGCGTATCGCTCCGCAACTTTCGCCGGTGTTGGACTACCGAGCTCGTGACCGTGACTCACGTGCACAGCGATACCATCTATTGTAAGATCGATTTCCGCTGCTAAATCAGGATCTCCGGGCGGATCGGTGTTTCCAAACACAGCCTTCACGGGCGCGATGAGTCGCAACTCGTCAAGGATGTCGCGTCCCCCGACGTCACCCGCGTGCAGAATCAGCTCGACCCCACTCAGCGCATCGTGAACCGCGGGCCTGAGAAGACCATGGGTATCCGATATGAGTCCCACCATACGCGCCGAGGAGTGTGCCATGAACCTTTCTATATATTAGAGGGGTCATGCCGTGGCTACGATTGGCGCTCAGACTGGGGCTGCGGGCAATACGCCGTCCGCGGTTGGCCCTCGATCTCATTCGAGTTACCTGGCGCTTCAGATCCAACGATTGGTACCGGCGGTTCCCCTTTCTTCCATTGCCCGATCCCACGTATCTGCGCTGGCGGATGTACACCGCATATGGTGACTACAATGCGGTACCTTCCGTCACTGACGTCGAACGCTACGCGCGCTGGGCGGCTGAAATCAGATGACTTGCGCCGTCGCTGACGCGCTTGCGCTCGAGCAGAAGCTAAAAGCGCAGGCTTATGGTCTGGGCTTCGACCTCGTCGGCATCGCCGCTCTCGGGCCGATGGAAACCTCCGCGGCTTTCGACGCCTGGCTGGAGAAAGGCTACGCCGGCGACATGGCCTACCTGGAACGCGGTGCCGAGAAGCGCCGCGATTCGCGGCTCCCCTTTCCGGACGCCAGGAGTGCAATCGTAGTCGGTCTCGACTACGGTGGTCGGGAGCCGTCTGGTCCGGTCGCGCGTTATGCACGCGGCGATGACTACCACGAGGTTATGACCTCGAAGCTCACAGAGCTTCATCGCTGGCTGGAACTGGAGACGGGACACCCGATCGCCGGTAAACCGTACGTCGACACAGGCCCCATACTCGAGCGCGATCTCGCACGACGCGCTGGCCTTGGCTGGTTCGGAAAAAACACGAACCTGGTCAATCCACGGCTAGGATCTTTTTTCTTTATCGGATCGTTGCTCGTGGACCTGGATCTCGAGCCCGATGTTCCATTCGAAATAGACCGCTGCGGGAGCTGCACGCGATGTCTCGATGCCTGCCCCACCGATGCGTTTGTCGAGCCGCGAGTGCTGGATGCGACGCGTTGCATCTCCTATCTGACAATCGAATTGAAGGGCGAGATTCCCGAGCACCTTCACGAGGGAGTTGGATCCAGCATCTATGGCTGCGATATCTGTCAGGAAGTGTGTCCGTACAACGTGAAGTTCGCGCGCGAGCTCAAGGAGCCTGCATTCAGAATACGTGAGGCGCTTCGCGGCAAAGACGCAATTGCACTTGCTCAGGACATCATAGAAATGGAAGAGGCGGAATTTCGGGAAGCGTTCCGGAAGTCGCCGATGAAACGCGCGAAGCTGTCGGGCCTGCGTCGCAATTCGGTGGTCGTCCTCGCCAATGCCAGCGGCGCCAGTTAAACGGCGAGTTCTACCCCCAAGCTCTAGCTCGCGCGACGCGCATTCGGAATAATATCGCGCACCGCGTCCCGCAGGAAATCCGACATATTGGCGTCACGCTCCGGGTCCCACTCTTCCGCGAGCTCCGACAAATGCGCTCGGCGCGCCGCGACGAGTCGATCGAGCACATCGCAGCCCGACGGAGTGAGCGTCTCCCGCCTCTTTCCGTCAGATGCTGCATTCACGATCAGCCCCCGTTCGCGCAGTTCCTCGAGCGCCGCGGAAACTCGATCGGCGGGAATCGCTCGACCGCGCGCAAGATGGGCTGGATCTGTTTCGGGGTGCCGCTCGATCTGAACCATAAGCCAGGCGGCGAGCGGCGAGAGAGTTTCGCCGGCGCGTTGCACGATGCGCACGATGTGCTCGCGCTGCACATCTCTGTCGGCAAGAGACGATAACGCCGCATAAAGACGCGCGGCGATCGAGTCGGGACTCGAGGGACGCCCGAACGCCTCGCCCGCCTCGTTGCCAGTGTCGCCCGCCGCTGCAGCAACTGTGGCTCGAAGCGGTCGCTCGGGCAACAGCCAACAAAGCGCAAATCCGACCGCGCAAATGACCGTCGCAACAAAGAACACCGTGCCCAGTGATGCGGTAAACGCCTCTGCGTAAGCGGCGCGAACCGAAGGAGGAAGTCGAAGCACAGCCTGGACGCTCATGTTGTGTGCTGCTGCTCCCGCGGAAGTTCCCGGCGGAAGCAGCCGCGCGAGATTCGCTTCGAGTCGCACAGCGAAGATTGCACCGAGGATCGCAGTGCCGAGTGATCCGCCAATGAGTCGGAACAGAGTGGCCCCGGAAGTCGCGACGCCCAAATCCCGATAATCCACTGCGTTCTGGACCGCGATGACAAGCACCTGCATCACCATGCCAAGACCCACACCCAGCACGAGCATGAGCAGGGACGCAACCATGTTCGTGCTCGACGGCGTCAGCCTCGACAACATGAAGAGACCGATTGTCATTACTGCGGTACCCAGCACCGGAAAGATCTTGTATCTGCCGGTTCGGCTGATAAGCTGGCCGGACGCGATCGATGTCACGAGCATCCCGCCCATCATCGGGATCATTTCCAGCCCCGATGCAGTGGGGCTCACGCCCTTCACGACCTGGAGGTAGAGCGGGAAGTAAGTGACGGAGCCGAAGAGCGCAAACCCAACGATCAACCCAATACCCGATGTAACGACGAAGGTCTGCTGACGAAAAAGATGGAGCGGCAGAACGGGCTCGACAGCACGTCTTTCAACGAGTGCGAAAAGGATGAGCGCAATTAGCGAGACCGCGATCAATCCGATTGCCAGCGGCGAAGACCATGAGTACGCGGTTCCACCGATGTCCGAGATCAGTGTGATCGCACTCAACACCACCGCGAGCAGCGCGGCACCTGTATAATCGATCGAGCGGACCGCGCGTCTTGCGATCGACGGCAGCGTCGCCGCCAGGACGACGAGTGCGCCAATGCCGAACGGAAGGTTCATGTAGAAGATCCACCGCCACGACAGGTGCGTGGTGAAATACCCGCCGAGCAGCGGGCCAGCGATGCTCGCGAGACCGAACACCGCGCCGAATATTCCCTGATAGCGGCCACGATCACGTGGCGGAACAATGTCTCCGACCACCGCCTGCGTCGTCACCGTCAGTCCACCGCCGCCAAGCCCCTGGATGGCGCGGAACATTATGAGCTGCGCCATGTTCTGGCTGAGGCCGCATAGAGCCGAGCCGACCAGAAAGAGCACTATCGCGGATTGCAGCACGATCTTTCGCCCGTACAAATCGCCGAGCTTGCCGTAGATCGGCGTTACGATGGTTTGGGCGAGTAGATACACCGTGACTACCCATGCCAGGTGCTCGAGGCCTCCGAGCTCGCTCACGATCGTCGGCAGCGCGGTGGAGACGATCGTCGAATCGAGCGCGGCGAGGAGCATCGCGAGCACCAGCCCGCTGAACGCGATGAGGATCTGTCGATGCCCGAGGACCGGAGGTGCCGCAACCGTCGCAGCAGTGGCGGGATCGGTTGCTCGATGCGTCGACGCGCTCACGTACGGATGCCCGTAGGGAAAGCGCCTATTATCAGTCCGGAGTGTTGCACCCGAGGATCTTCAGTGCCAGACACGCGGCGCCAAATCCGCTGTCGATGTTCACCACGGCAACACCAGGGCTGCAGCTCGCCAACATTGTGTTCAGTGCCGTTATTCCGCCCTGTGCGACACCCGTCCCCACCGATGTCGGTACGCCTATCACCGGAGCGCGCACCAGACCGGCGACCACGGCGGGTAACGCGCCATCCATTCCGGCTACGACTATACACACCCGCGTCGCTGCGAGCTCTGGAAGAATGGACTGAAGCCGGTGAATCCCCGCGACGCCGACGTCAAAGTGGTTGGCTGTCGGAACTCCCATCGCTTCGAGTGTTGTCGATGCTTCGAGAGCAACCGGAATGTCGGCAGTTCCAGCCGTGATCACAGGAACCGGTGACATCTCTCTCAGCTTCCTCGCGTTCCGGACAGCCATTCGCGCCTCACGATGAATCGTGGCGAGATCGCTCAGCACCCGCATCTGCTCATCGTTCAGTCGCGACGCAATTCGGAGCTCGCTTGTGCCCTCGAAGATCTCGCGCAAATGCGCATTTGATTTGCCCGGCCCGTAGACTACTTCGGGCACTCCGGTGCGGGCCTCGCGATCACGATCCCACCTCACCTGCATCATGATGCAACCAGAGGAAGGGAGAGACTCCCACTCTGCAGACCGCCGAGATCCAGAGCGACGAACCTGAACCCTGCTTTACGGCAAGCGCGACGCAATTCACTGCGTAGAGGATCCGCGACGACTCGCTCGAACATCTCGGCCGGGATCTCGAGACGAACGACCGCTTCATGCCAACGCGCGCGGGCCGGCCAGATGTCGTTCTCGCGAAGAAAATTCTCGACCGCCTCGATCTGCGCCAATCGCTCCGGAGTGACCTCAATGCCTACAGGCACTCGGCTCGCCAGACACGGAGCTGCTGGTTTCTCCGCGTTCGAGAGCCTCCATTCGCGAGCGATCGCGCGTACATCGGCTTTCGTAAAACCGGCATCGACCAATGGGGCGACCACGCCGCGCTCCATTGCCGCCTGTAGACCGGGCCGATGTTCTCCCAGGTCGTCGACATGCGTTCCAACAAAAATCGCCTGGCCGGAATTTCCGCGTGCCGCGAGAGCCTGCACTGTATCGTAAAGCGCGCTCTTGCAGTGGTAACAGCGGTCTCCCGCGTTTGCTCGATAGCCGGCGAGCTCCATCTCTTTGGTCTCGACCTCCTCAACTGGTACGCCGATCTCCCCGGCGATGCGATGCGCGTCCGCGCGCTCCGCCGCGGCAAGCGACGGACTCACGCCAAGTAGCGCGACGGTTTTGACGCCGGCCCGCGCCGCTGCCGCCAGCACCACCGTCGAGTCGACGCCACCCGAGAAACACACATACGCGACGCGTCCATTGGCTGCAGAACGCACCGCATCGAGAAGTCTCGTCTCCAACTCCAAATCAGTTACCTCGGCTTGCCGAACGACTCCCATTTGACTTGCTGAGCGCCGCCAATATCTCGGACCGGGCCTGGGCGAATGGACGCGAAGTCTCTTCCGCAAAGCGGCGCAGGTCATCGAACTCAGGCTTCGCCCGCACTGTTCCATCAGGCAACGTTGCAATCTTCACCCGGATGTCTCGTCCATCGATGTGAACCACGCGTGTCTCTCGGCTGAGCGCGTTTCGTACCACGTCGAAAGTCTTCACGCCGATCGTCGTCAAGTGCAAAAAGATCTTTTCCTCGACGCGGACGAGGTCGGCTGGGGCCACCAAAGCCTCTACTCGTGTGCCCACGCGTCCCTTCTTCATCGTCGTGGGAATAAGAACGACGTCGAGCGCCCCTTCAGAGCGCAGGATTTCGGCCGCTCCGGCAAGCTCCTCCGGTGACATATCGTCTATATCCGCACTCAGAACGTGGAGGTGCTCGGTGTGAACATGGTGGTGGTGAGCGCGGTCACCTCGATCGGCCACTGCCTCTCCGAGTATGACTCGTAACGCGTTGAGGTGCCCGTGAATATCGCGCGTGCCTGCTCCGTACCCGCTGCGCCTTGGTGTGTACTCCAAGGATGGCGCTCCCTTGGAGAGAACCTTGAGCAGAGCCGCGCCGGTTGGCGTCGTTAGCTCGCCCGAGCCCGCTGGCCCGTGACGGACATTGAATCCTTCGAGCAGGCGAATCGTCGCTGGCGCAGGTACGGGCAACACACCGTGTGCGGTTTTCGCAGTCCCGTCGCCGAGAGAAATGCGGGTGTTGTAAACGCGCTCGATACCAAGCAGCTCCAGTCCCCAAATCGATCCGACGATATCGAGGATTGCATCGACGGAGCCAACTTCGTGGAGATGCAGATTGTCGGGAGGCACTCCGTGGATAGCGCTCTCGACCGTGGCAATTGCCTCGAATGCCGTGTGCGCCCGCGCCGCGACTTTATCCGGGAGGGGGGCCGAATCGATCATGCGGTGAATCTCCGACACCGCGCGCCCGTGTGGCTGCACCGGAATTTCGAAGTCCACTTTCACACAATGGACATGCGAGCGTTCGACGTCCGCTATTCGCACTCCTACATCCGGAAGTCCGAGCGCCGAAGGCAATCCTTCCAGCCAGGACCTATCGAGTCCCACATCGACGAGGGCGCCGAGGAACATGTCTCCAGCGATGCCGCTGGATGGATCGAGGACCGCGACTTTCATTCGAGGGTCGGCAAAGGCATCTCGCCAGAGAAGTGCGACGTAAATGGATACGATCGAATGTCTGGAATCTAATCCGGGAAGCGAGTGTCCTGAGCAGAAACAAGGAATTGAACTTGCACCCTCGCCTCGTGCATGACGGCACGATACGACGTTGCAATTGTCGGCGGTGGACCCGCCGGACTCTGCGCTGCGCTGTGGCTCGCGAGATATCTACACAAGGTAGCGGTGATAGACTCTGGTGACCCACGAAACTGGGAAACCCGTGGTATCAACGGCTACCTCGGTCACCAGGGCATTCGATCGCCAGAGCTCCGCGCCATAGGCCGGGAGGAGGGCGCGAAGTATGGAGTCGAGTTCATCAATGGCCTGGTCGACGAAGCGGTGAACGAGGAGGGCGAGCTCTTCGCGATCCGGCTGCACGAGGGCGCCGTGATCGAGGCTCACCGGATTCTCCTCGCCATTGGAATCAAGGATGTATGGCCCGACATCCCCGGGCTGGAGCGCTGCTACGGTGAGACTGTCCACGTTTGCCCGGACTGCGACGGTTACGAGACGCGCGACAAGAAAACGGTCGTCGTCGGAAAAGGGCGTAAGGCGGTTGGGATGGCGCTGGCTCTGACGACGTGGACGCGGGAGATAGTGATCTGCACGAATGGGGAACCCCCCGACATGGAGCAGAAGCTTCTCGACCAGT
Source organism: bacterium (assembly GCA_902812375.1). Lineage (GTDB taxonomy): Bacteria > Gemmatimonadota > Gemmatimonadetes > Gemmatimonadales > Gemmatimonadaceae > UBA4720. Next base: position 11,897 of record CADDZN010000016.1, read on the forward strand.
TGAAGCTGCTGAATATCCCGGTTCTCGATGAGCCGATCAAATGCGTGGTGTCCAAGTCGAGCGAGATCACCGGTGTGGAGCTCGCTGGAGGAATGTGTCTCGACTGTGAGCGTCTTTACTTCGCTATTGGCCAGTATCCGGCCGATGACCTGGGGGCGCAGCTAGGATGCAAGCGTGATAATCTCGGCCGGCTGGTGATCGACGAGCGCAACCATACGTCGGTCCTGAATGTTTTCGCGGCGGGCGACATCACACCTGGCCCGCAGATCGCGATTGGCGCGGCAGCGAGTGGTGCGGTGGCTGCCATGGCGATTCACGCCTCGCTGGTTCCGGACACCCGAAAGTTACCGCCCGCCTGACACCGAGCTGAACTCTACCACTTCAGATTTATCGTCTGCGGTTTGTGCTTCCGAATTACGTGAAGCTTTATCGATCGATCGTCCGCGCTCCGAATCGCGAGAACCAGATCGTTTGGGTTCTCGATCTTGACGTTGTCCGCCATGACGACAACGTCACCGCCGCGAAGTCCGGCGCTGCGCGCGATGGAGCCATCAACGACATTCGTCACGAAGACGCCCTTCGGGCTGACACCAAGAACATCGCAGAGATCCTGATTGAGCGCGGTGAATTCGGCGCCCGCAAATGGATAGATCCCGCGCCCAAGTCCAAGGGCAGGCACCAGTATCGACGGAAGGCGCGGCGGATTGCTGCTACTCCTCCTCATACGAAGTGTACCCGCTGGCTGGATCGTTCCCTCGCCCGCGGCGTTTGGCCGCGTGAACATTTCCTCAGTCGGCGAAACCTCAACGATCATGCGCTGCTCCCAGCCGTCGGGCCTCGGTTCCAGTACTCCACGAACAACCCGAATCCCGCTGTTGCGCCGCAGTCTGAGCTCGAAGGGCGCGCCCGCTTTGAGCCAGTTGCTAAGCTGGAGCGAGCCACCGCGCATGTCGTGGGAGTTGAACGTCAATAACACGTCGCCTGCCCGAACGCCGGCTTTCGCTGCTGGTGAGCCGGGCTCGACACTGCTGACGACTGGATACTTGTCGAAAAACGCATCACCGCTCTCGTTGAGGAGAGCCTGGTCCGAGATCCGAACGCCAAACCATCCGGTCGGGGGCTCAATCGGTAGCGAAGACGATCCCTCGGGCGCCGATGACTGCGCCCCCAACAAACCTGGCACAACCAGCAGCGCACCTAGCGCGGCCGCCACACAGCTTTTTCTGATTTCCATTGCTATTCGTGCTTCCATCATCAGCTAGAATCCCTTCAGCCGGAGTCCAACTGGGCGCGCCGCAAGCTGCTGGGTGGCCACTCGCGCTCCCATGGTCGCCAGATAGTACTGGTTGATCACTGGATCATGGGGCGCGGTTTTCAGAGCGCCTTCCATCGCATCTCCAACCTGATCGAGCGCGGCAAGTCTTGCGGAATAGATCCGCGAGCTATCGACAGTGGTCGGCCCCGAAGCGTTTGCGGCGATGAAAGCGGATGCTCGCTGATACTCGGTAAGCGCCCGCTCGAGTGTCGTTGTTGCATCGTCAACGGAGGCGAAGCTCGCTCCACTGATCTCGGAGGGCGCGGACGTATCTGGAACGGCGACGCTCATACGGCCGATAGCCGCTCCACCGATCAGAAGAAGCACCGCGGCTGCGGCCTGAAGCCACGGCCGGCCCATTTGCCACGAGCGGGCCTGAGAGTCGCGAATGAGTCCTTCCTCACGCGCTCTGGCCGCGATGGTTCGCCAATCATTGAGCGGCGCTTGTTTGCGCGCCCGTTCCTGATCGATGAGATGATCGAGTTGTTCCTCAGACAGGTGCGACATGTTCCTTCCCCTTCCCCGCGACTGGTATTGAGTCATCGACTAAATGGGCGAGCAACTTCTTCAGCTTGGCCCGCGCCTTGAATAACTGAGATTTTGATCCACCCGGCGTGATTCCGAGCTCCTCGCCAATCTCACCGTGCGTATATCCTTCTACATCGTGAAGCACGAAAACCGCCCTTGCCCCTGGTGAAAGCTTTGCCATCGCCTGTTCGATCGACTCAGCGACGAAGGTGCGCTCACTCTCGTTCTCGGTTACCGCGGAGTCGTCTTCAATGTCGACTTCCAGCTTCGCGAGGCGCCTGATCTTCCGCAGCGCATTGAGCGTCCGGTTAACCGCGATTCGGTGTGCCCAGGTTCCGAACTGGGAATCGCCCCTGTAGCTGGGGAGCGCTCTGAAGATCTGCATCCAGACCTCCTGCGATACGTCGGCCGCGAGCTCGGGATCGCCACAAAGCCTGCGTACCACCGCGTCAATGTGTGGCGCATGCTGCGACCACAGTCGCTGCATCGCCCTCTCATCGCCGGCTATCGCGCGCTTGAGGTCGAGTTGATCGAATGGCATCACGGACAATTACTTGGTCACCACAACCAGGTGAAAAGTTTCCTTGCGGAATACGGTGACTTTCATATTGTGGAATCGTTTGCAAACGTACACCTCGCGTCACCGCGAAGCAGCATGCCCGGTCTGGCCAGATCGGAACTTTAGCTCTAGCGGGCAGTATAAATTCAGGTAGTTCAAGGAGTTAGCGTTGCTAAGAGTCATACTCACCGCATTGACGGTGACCCGGGCGGGAGATGGCCTGCCGGTCAAGTCACCGGCAGACGTTGGCATGTCCAGCAGCCGCCTCGGCGCTATCGAGCGCGTTGTCGAGCGAGGCATCAAAGCCGGTGGATACCCGGGCGCTACGGTGGTGGTGGGCAGAAAGGGCGCCGCTGTCTATGAGAGAGGCTTCGGCAAGCTTTCCTGGAGCAGCAATAGCGCGCCGGTCGACGCTGAACGCACAATTTACGACATAGCATCGCTGACCAAGGTTGTCGGCACGACTACCGCGATCATGATCCTGTACGACGAGAAAAAAATCGGCCTCGACGATCCCGTCGTAAACTACATCCCCACGTTCGGAGGCGGTGACAAGGACAAGGTCACCATCCGAATGCTCCTCACCCACACATCAGGCTTGCCTGCTGGGCGAGATCTATGGCGGATAGCACAGACACCGCTCGAGGCCAGAGCTATGGTTCTGAGCACGCCACTCGAAGGACGCCCCGGCGCGCAGTACATCTACTCGGATATTGGGGCGGACATCCTCGGACTCCTGGTCGAAGTCGTGGCCGGCGAGCCGCTGGACAAGTTTCTGGCACGCAGAGTGTTCGAGCCCCTGGGGATGAACGAGACGATGTTTCGTCCGGCGGACTCTCTTCGCTACAGAATCGCTCCAACTGAGGTGACTCCGCCCCGCGGGTATCCGCTTCAGGGTGAAGTACACGACGAAAACGCGTACGCCCTGGGTGGCGTCGCTGGTCACGCAGGTCTCTTCAGCACGGCCGCGGATCTATCGGTGTTTGCGCAGATGATGCTCAATGGCGGCGAGTACAACGGCGTTCAGATAGTCAGCAAGCCAACTGTCGATCTCTTCATCTCGAGAGCGTTTGGCCACCGTGCTCTGGGCTGGGACACCGCTGATGGCGATTACGGTTCAGGCCGCTACCTTGGGCCCAGTGCGTACGGTCATACCGGTTTCACTGGCACTTCAATGTGGATCGATCCGGAGCGGCAGATGTTCGTGATCCTGCTCACGAACCGCGTCCACGCCGCCCGTGCACTTCGTCCCGCGAAGGTGATCTCGGATGTACGGGCAGATCTATCGGATGCCGCGGTTCTATCGATCATCGACGCTCCGGAGTTCGCATCACGTAGCGGAAAATTCCGTGCTGATCGTGAAGTTGGCTGGAACCCGCCGCCGCCGCGCGCATCCAGACGGCGTCATGCTTCCTCCAAGCACCACTCGATTGCGAGCGCGACCTCAAAGAGCCACGCCAGCTCGAAGAAGAAGGCGACCTCTACAAGGAAAAAGAGCAGCTCGAAGAAGCGCTAACCGGGTATTATTCAGTATGCCTGGCGACATTATGGAAAACGACGCTAACCCGAGCGCTCCGGTCTCATCGGCCGCAGTCACAGAATCAGCGCCGACGGCCGGAGTCGTCAGCGAAGATCAGGTAAAGCTCGCGCTCCGGCGCGTAAAAGACCCCGATCTCCAGCTCAACATCGTCGACCTGGGTCTCGTCTACGGAATCGCCGTGGACGGAACTACCGTCAAGATCGACATGACACTTACGTCCCCTGCGTGTCCATCAGGACCCGAGCTGATGACGAACGCCGAGCGCGAGATAAAGGAGCTGCCGGGCGTCGAAAAAGTCGAAGTGAATCTTGTCTGGATGCCGTTCTGGACTCCGGAGAAGATGGAGCCGCGGGTGAGGGCATACCTCGGGTTCTGACGCGTACGATGGGGCGAGCAATTTTGACGTTTGCGGCGACTGTAGTCGCCGCGTCGCTTAATGGGTGTGGAGGTGCGGCGCAGTCACTCCAGCCGCCTTCATCAGGCGCCGATACGGCGAAGATCCCCATCAGTGACATGGCGTCGACCGAGCGGTATCTCGGCTTCGAGGGCAGCCTCTACCCGGGCGGTAACGTTATCCCCGCCGTTCATCTTGCCGCAGGGTTAAATCGCGCGAAGGCGATTCAGCCATTGGACGTGAACGGCAACTCGAGCGCGACTGGCCGTTACGTGCTTCTCTCAATCGGGATGTCGAACACGACGCAGGAGTTTTGTGCCGCTGCTCCTACTCTACCATGCACGTCCTGGTCGTTCATGGGCCAGGCGGCGGCTGACCCGTCCGTCAATCATTCCTCCCTCATCATTCTGAATGGTGCGCGCGGCGGACAGGCGGCACCGAGTTGGACGTCGCCGTCCAGCCCTGAGTACGATCGTATCCGGGACACCTGGCTCGCGCCCGCGGGACTCTCGGAGAAGCAAGTGCAGATCGTGTGGGTCAAGGTCGCGAATGCGAACCCAACTGTCTCACTTCCATCGCCTTCATCCGATGCGTACACCCTTGTCTCGCAAATGGCGACCATCGCCCGAACGCTCAAGCAACGCTATCCCAACTTGCAGCAGGTCTTTTTCTCCAGCCGGACCTATGGAGGATACGCCACCAGTTCATTGAATCCCGAGCCGTACGCGTACGAATCCGGGTTCGCCGTAAAGTGGGTCGTCCAGGCACAGATCGATCAAATCGCGCAGGGAACCGTGCAGAACGTCCGAGCTGGAGATCTCGATTATCGCACCATTGCGCCATGGATCGCGTGGGGACCGTACCTGTGGGCCAGGGGCACGACACCGCGCTCCGATGGATTGACGTGGACGGTTGCGGATTTCGAGAGCGATCACACACATCCATCACAATCGGGAGAGCGGAAGGTCGGCGCTCTGCTGCTCGATTTCTTCAAGACCTCGCCTGTTACTCAGTGCTGGTTCCTCGCCGGTCGGAGCTGTTTATAGACTGCGCTTGACCTGGGATCGAACTAGGCGCTACTCCCGAGCGCGCGTACAAAGTCCTGTCCCATCTCCTCTATCTGCCAGCGCCGCAGATCGGGAACCGCGGCAAGATCGTCCACCGATGTTGCATTGCTTCGCGCTACGTTCTCCAATCTTTCGCGTGAGCATAGCACTCCTGGATCGAGCTCGAGTCTCGTCGCTGCGGCATCACGGACTGCCTTGAGTCGAGAGACTCGCTCGTCGAAGTCACGGTCCTTGTTCCACCGCTGACCGCGCGGGAATTTCGGGAGCTCCGCCTCCGGCACCTCCATACCACGAATCACGGCGTCAACGATATCGGACCCAGCTCGCTCGAGCATGCCCTTCGGCACGCCCTTGATGGCGCCGAGCTCCGTCACATTCCGCGGAGCGCGACGCGCGAGCTCGAGCAGTACTTCGTTGCCCATCACGCGAAATGTCGCGCGATCAAGCTCGGCGGCTACGGTATCTCGCCAGTTCGCGACTTCGCGCAGCACGGCTAGCTCGCGCCGAGATAGATCGCGAGCGCCCTTAAGGCGCAGAAATCCCTCCATGCTCTGCTCAGCTTCCCACCGCGTGCCCTCGAGCCTCGCAAACTCTTCTTTCGCCCAATGCCACCTGCCTCGGCGCTCCAGCTCTGCCTTCATGTGATCCCGGAGCTGCAACAGGTATCGCGTATCCTGCGCTGCATAGTCCAGCATGTCCGGAGTCAAAGGGCGCATCGACCAGTCGGCGCGCTGATGCTTTTTGTCGAGCTTTACGTCGAAGAACTGTTCGAGGAGCGCGGCCAAACCAAATGACTTGATCCCGAGTAGCTGTGCGGCGACCCGCGTATCAAAAATATTGGTGACGTGCCAGCCGTAGTCCTGGTGCAGAAGCCGAAGGTCGTAGTCGGCGTCGTGGAAGACGACCTCGACCGAGTTGTCCAGCAGCAGCTCCCCGAGTTTTTTCGGGGCTCCGATCGGAAGAGGATCGATGATCGCGCTTCGACCGGCCGTCGAGAGCTGCAAGAGATAAATGCGATCCAGAAACCTATGAAAGCTTGCGCCTTCTGTGTCGAGCGCGAGCTCCTTGACGTGTGCTATGTCGCTGAGGAATTGGTCTACCTGCTCGACTGTATCGAGATAGATCGCGGCGTTTGGGGAGCCTGAGGGCATTGCCGAAATCTAGCGCCTTGATGGTGCCAGACTCCGACGGCATTAACTTTCCGGGCGAGGTTCCACTCTTTTCTCGAGCACATGACGGAAGAATTCAAGGTCCACATCTATCCGAGTGATTGCGACTCGGTAGGCCACGTGAATCACGCACACATGCTGGTTCTCCTGGAGCACGCTAGATGGTCGGCGCTCGAGCGGCACATGTCGTACGAGGAGTACATGAGGACGAGCCTCTGGGCGGTCGTGCGCAAGGTGGAAGCGTCGTATCAGGCGCAAACATTCCCCGGTGACGATCTCTCAATTCAGACGGGACTTCTGTCGGTTGGAAACACGAGCTTCATCGTGCGACAGATCGTGACGAACCAGCGTGGCACTGTCGTCTGCGATGCTTCCATCGTGTACGTCACGGTGTCACCGGATGGGAAACCAATCCCGGTTCCCGACCAATGGCGGACGCTCTTTTCGCCGTGGGAAGAAGGGGTGGCAGGCAAGCGCTGACCATGGTCACGTCTCTGCAAGCATCTCACGAATGACAGCGCCAACCCCGACCCCACCGAAAGTAAGCGCCGCGGAGCAGTCGATAACGGCACAGATAGGCGGAGTGTTGTTTCGCCATCGTGGTTGGCTGCCGATTGTCTTCCTCGGCATCCCACTAGTGATGCCGGGCTCGACGTCGCTGTTCCGGTGGGAGGTCGGGCTCGCATTGATCGTGATTGGCGAAGCGATCCGACTTGCGGGTGTCGCGGCAGCCGGCCCGGTGACGCGTCGTCGGTCGCGAAACGTGCAGCGGCTGGTGACGTACGGGATCTTCGCCTGGGCTCGGAACCCACTCTATATAGGCAATTTCTTTATCTGGATGGGATTCGTAGCGATTTCAGGAGTTCTCTGGTTTCTACCGATTGCGGTGCTGTTGTTCGCCGTGGAGTACGAGCTCATCGTCCGCTACGAGGAAGGCGTGCTCGAGTCGATCTTCGGACGCGAGTACCTGGAGTACAAGAACCGCACGCCGCGGTGGATTCCTCGCATCCCACGAGGAGAACAGGCTGTCGGCGAGTACCACTGGGGCGAGGCGTTCAGGAGCGAGATCAGCACATTTCTCCAGTACGCCGTGCTTTTGCTCGCATTCTGGATCAAGAGTCAGGTGATGGGCGACGGCGCGACATTCTGGAGCTTTGGCTTCGTCAAACGGTTTTAGGTCAAGCTTCCGATCACGCTTATAGCTTGAACTGCAACGAAGCGGGATGCGGGATGCGGGATGCGGGAAGCGGGAGGAGTTGTTAGGTCACGACTCCCGGACTTACCCCTCTGGCGCTGTAGCAACTGCGTGTGCTACGAATGCCACCTAGTAGAGTCCCGACGTCGTAACCTGACAAACTGACATCTAACCGACTTGGAGCTCTCGCCCGTTCAGTTGCTTTCAAACTCTAGAAGCTTCTAGATGTCAGACTCCGACACTCGACGCAACGCGGCCTCTCACTCGAGAACCTGCTCTTCATCTTCTGCACGAACGATCCGTGCAAATGGAAATCGCACAGTGCGCGCTTGCACGACTCGCACCCCACCCTTTCCCGCGCCGAAAAATGCTCCGCATTTATCGCACTGCCATTTGAA
>CADDZN010000017.1 GCA_902812375.1 bacterium
GATAGGTGCGGGCCCAGCTCTCGGTAGTCCGAATCTCCTGGAGAACCGTGCCGACTGGTATGCCGCGCGGCCACACCCCACCCCAACCCGAGCTGATGATCAGCGATCCGGGTTTGAGTGTCGCTCTGAAGGGAACTCCGCGAAGCTCGAGCAAGTATCCGCCGGTCGCTCCGGTAAGATGCGCTTGCGCAATTCCGAAGGCGCTTCCGTCGGGAGACATCGCACTCACTCGAAAGTCCGGATGCGTCCAGAGCATTGCGTGGCTCATCGTGGGATCGACCTGATCGACAACTCCGACCAATCCCTCGGGCGCGATCACCGGGCTCAAGCGGGTGACGCCGGCGCGAGAGCCCGCGCTCAGAATTACCGTCGTTTCGTCGCGTACTCCGCGGCCGTGCAGTGCCTCGGCCGGTATAAAGCCCCACCGAAGACGCGATCCGAGCCCGATCAGTTTTCGGAGTCGATCGTTCTCGCCTTCGAGAGACTCGGCCTTCATGGCGCCAAGCGAAAGGCTATCGAGATAGGCCTGCTTGGGCTCGGCCTGCAACAACGACTGGCGACCCTTCTCTGCTCTTTCCTGCAGAAGCACGAGCGGAGCCAGGAACGTGCGTCGCATTCCCGTCGCCACCGGATCGCGCATTGTGTTGGGCAGCGCCCGGGCCGCGAGCGCAAGAACGACACATGCTGTGAGAACTATTAGATCGAGCCGGTTGTTGCTTCGTATGGCGCGCGCCACGTTCTAACCCTCAAGTCGCCAGGACAGACCAGTATTTTGCCTCGTCATCAAGTATACGGCCTGTACCCCGCACCACACAGGTCAGCGGATCCTCATCGACATGGATCGGCAAACCGGTCTCCTGCGAGAGCAGGACATCGAGGCCGCGAATCAGAGCGCCACCGCCCGTCATCACGATGCCGCGATCTACAATATCCGCGGCGAGCTCGGGTGGGGTGATCTCCAACGCGCGACGCACCGCGTCGACGATCTGCTGAATGGGCTCCTGTACCGCATCGCGGATCTCCGACGAGTGCACGCGCACCGTCTTCGGTATCCCTGATACAAGATCCCTGCCTTTGACGTCCATTTCCCTCTCGTCACCCACCGGCGCGGCGGATCCGATCTGGATCTTCACCTGTTCGGCCGTCGATTCTCCGACGAGCAGGTTGTAGTTCTTCCGCATGAATTGCACGATCGCCATATCGAGCTCGTCTCCGCCGGTGCGGATCGAGGTGTCGCTGACGATACCTGACAGCGCGATGACCGCGATCTCGGTCGTGCCGCCGCCGATGTCGATCACCATGTTGCCGGTCGGAGTCTCGACCGGAAGTCCGACACCGATCGCCGCTGCCATCGGCTCCGCGACCATGAAGACTTCCTTGGCACCGGCGCCGAGTGCGGAATCGCGCACAGCGCGCTTCTCAACTTCCGTAATTCCGGAGGGAACGCAGACAATGACCCGCGGTTTCACCTTGAAGACGTGATTCTCGATGATGAGCGCGAGGAAGTAGCGCAGCATCTTCTCGGTGACGTCGAAGTCGGCGATGACGCCGTCCTTCATCGGTCTCACGGCGATGACGCCTTCGGGAGTACGCCCAAGCATCCGCTTGGCTTCGAGGCCGACGCCTTTGATTTTTTTCGTTTCGCGATCGAGAGCGACTACCGAAGGCTCGTTGAGTACGATGCCTTCTCCCTTTACATAGATCAGTGTATTGGCGGTGCCGAGGTCGACGGCGATTGCATTCGCCGGGAAGAGGGCGCCCGGCTTCCAGAATGGAAATCGCATTAGTTCAGGAATGAATCAGGTGGGGTGAACGGCAAGCCAAAGGCTTCAGCGACAGCGGGATATGTCACCTTTCCGTCCACGATATTGAGTCCCTTTTTCAGAGCGGGGTTGTCCTTCAATGCCTGCTTCCATCCCTTGTTCGCCAGTTGCATCGCGTACGGAAAAGTCGCGTTGGTTAGGGCGAGCGTGGATGTGCGTGGTACTCCGCCGGGCATGTTTGCGACTCCGTAGTGGATTATTCCATCCACGACGTAGGTTGGGTTCTCGTGCGTTGTCGCCTTGATGGTCTCGACGCATCCGCCCTGATCGATGGCGACGTCGACGATAACCGCTCCAGGCTGCATCGTCTTCAGATCTTCACGGCGAATGAGACGCGGCGCGACTGCTCCCGGGATGAGAACCGCCCCGACTACGAGATCCGCAGTGGAGATCTGCTCCAGGATGTTATGACGATTGGAATAGATGAGTGTGACGTTGGCTGGCATCACGTCTGACAAGTAGCGCAACCGTTCCAGGCTCAGATCGAGCACAGTGACTTTCGCGCCCAGTCCCGCCGCCATCTTCGCGGCGTTGATTCCGACGATGCCACCGCCGAGTACAACGACCTTCCCCGGAGCGACACCCGGAACGCCGCCGAGCAGGACGCCCCGACCGCCGTACAGTTTCTCCAGATATTTGGCGCCTTCCTGTACCGCCATGCGGCCCGCGACCTCAGACATCGGGGTGAGAAGAGGCAGCTCACGACTTGGAAGCTCCACCGTCTCGTAAGCGACGCACGTCGCGCCACTCTCCAAATGAGCGAGGGTGAGCTCCTTGTCGGCGGCAAAGTGAAAGTACGTGAAAATGAGCTGGCCCTTCCTCATTCTCGGCCATTCTACGGCAATCGGCTCCTTCACCTTCATGATCATGTCTGCTTCGCGCCAAACGGTGTCGGCGTTGGGTCCAATGGTAGCTCCGACTCCCTTGTAGGCTGCGTCCGGGAAACCACTTCCTTCGCCGGCCCCCTTCTCGATCATCACGGTATGCCCCTTCCCTACGAGCGCTTCGGCGCCCGCGGGCACCAGGGCAACGCGATTCTCGTTCGTCTTTATTTCCTTCGGCACACCTATCTTCATCTCGGGGTCGTATTGGAAGTTGAATTGTTGTACGTCATGCCGCGGCGCGCGGCCCCAGACTTACGAGCGTCTGTCGTTCCGGCGAGTAGTACGTCCTGCAGAGTTCGGCTACGGTTCCAACATCGATCGAATCGATGAGAGCGAGCAGATCATCCAGAGTGCGATAGGGCTCGCCGTAAAGCTCAGTGCCCGCGGCGCGATACATTCGCGATGTCGGACTCTCCAGCGAAAGTGTAATCTGTCCCTTGAGCTGACTTTTTCCAGCCGAAACATCTGCCTCGCTCAGACCCTCGGCCGAAAGAGTTTCGAGCTCCGCATTGATCGCGTCGACCGCCGCGCGGGCACTCTCCGGTGTAGTTCCAACATACACCCCGTGCATTCCGGCATCGACGTGAAACGATTGAAACGAATAGACCGAGTAAGCGAGACCGAGCTCTTCACGAATGCGCTGAAATAACCGCGAGCTCATCCCTCCGCCGAGAAGTGTTCCGATCAAGGTCATTGCATAGCGCCGCGCGTCGCTGTGTGGAAATGCATCGCTGCCAATCACGATATGGGTCTGCGCGGTGTCACGCTCGAAGTGCACGGCGCTCGGAGTCTGCACGATTGGAGCCGGAGATTCGAGCAGCGGGAGCCGACCGTGCGGCACATCGGCCCAGCCGGTTGCTTCCAGTGTCTCGATCAACGAGTCGTGCTCTACATTTCCCGCCGCCGCGACGACGACCTGTTCCGGATGATACGCGCGCGAATGCAGCGCTCGAAGATCTTCTGCGCGAAGTGCGCCGACCGTCTCTCGCGTACCGAGTATCTGAAACCCGTACGGATGGTTGCCCCATAGCTGCGCGTTGTGCAGCTCGAACACGAGATCGTCCGGAGTATCGTCGACGGTATTGATCTCCTCGAGCACGACTTTTTTCTCGAGCGTGAGATCCGACGCGCGCAGTATGGGCCTGAAGATGAGATCCGCGAGCACATCCGCGGCCTGCGGAAGATGCTCGTCAAGAACCTTGGCCTGATAGGCTGTGTGTTCGCGCGCGGTGTAGGCGTCGAGTGAGCCACCGAGTGTCTCGAGAGCGAGCGCGAGATCCTTTGCGCTCCTCGTGGGCGTGCCCTTGAACACCATGTGCTCGAGCATGTGAGAGATGCCCATCTTCTCGGCGCTCTCGTGAAGGGAGGCGGCGCGAACCCACGCCCCCAATGCGACCGACCGTACTCCCGGCATGAACTCCGAGAGTACGGTCAGCCCGTTCGGTAGAACGGTGCGGCGCAGATCAGATTCCGCGCACGGCGTGACTACGCTCACTCGCGCGAGCGTCCCCCACCACGTGAGCCACTGCGGCCACCGTTGCCGCGCCCGCGGCGCGGTCTCTCGCCGCGATCACCGCGAGCGGAACGCTCGCCCTCCTCCTCGCCTTCGGCACTTCCGCTTTCCGCACCAACGGCCGCGAGCGCCGGTGATTCACCGCCTCCCGCATCCCGCGTCCCGCGTCCCTCCTCCCCTTCCGGCTTCGGCACGAGCGCCTTCATCGACAGACGGAGACGTCCACGCTCGTCGCGCTCGAGAAGCTTGACCTTGACGCGGTCGCCTTTCTTGACGACGTCTTCGGTTTTCTCGGTGCGGCCGTGCTTGAGCTCGGAGATGTGAACGAGGCCTTCGGTGCCCGGCATGATCTCGACGAACGCGCCGAATGCAGTCGTGCTCTTGACGGTGCCTTCGTAGGTCTCGCCGATGACGGGCTCCGCGGTGAGCGCCTGAATCATCTGGCGCGCTCTCTCCATCGCTTCGCCGCCGACTGCGGCAATCGTAACGAGCCCGCTGTCGTCGACCGTGACCTCTGCTCCCGTCTCGTCCTGAATTCCACGAATCGTCTTGCCCTTGGGGCCGATGAGATCGCCGATCTTCTCGGGGTTGATGGTCATCGTCACGATGCGTGGAGCGTAGGGCGAGAGATCAGGACGCGGCTCTGCAAGCGCCTTGCTCATCTCGCCAAGGATGTGCAGTCGACCTTCGCGCGCCTGCGCGAGAGCTTCCTTCACGATCTTGAGATCGAGTCCCTGGATTTTGATGTCCATCTGGATCGAGGTGATTCCGGTATCGGTACCAGCGACCTTGAAATCCATGTCGCCCAGGTGGTCCTCGGTGCCCAGGATGTCGGTAAGGATTGCGTACCTCTCGCCTTCCTTGATGAGTCCCATCGCGACGCCAGCGACGGCGGCCCGAAGCGGAACACCAGCATCAAAGAGTGCGAGTGATCCACCGCACACTGATGCCATCGATGACGAACCGTTCGACTCGAGGATGTCGGAGACGATGCGGATCGTGTACGGAAAATCCTCGAACGCCGGCAGCACGCCTTGCAATGCCCGCTCCGCGAGATTGCCATGGCCGATCTCGCGGCGGCTGGTGCCGCGCATCGGTCTGACTTCTCCCGTGGAGAATGGCGGGAAGTTGTAGTGCAGCATGAACGACTTGGTGGTCTCGCCTGCTTCGTCGATGCTGTCGAGGCGCTGCACGTCGTTGGCGGTGCCAAGCGTCAGCGCGACGAGCGCCTGGGTTTGTCCACGCGTGAAGAGCGCGGAGCCGTGCGCGCGCGGCAACACCTGCGTGTCGATGGTAATCGGTCGAACTTCCTTTGTACCGCGGCCGTCGACGCGTCTTCCGGTGTCGAGCACCTGCGAACGAAGCGCGTTGTACTCGATGTCTCCGACGAGATTCGAGAGATCTTTGGAGTTGTCGGGAAACTCGGTAAGAAGCTGCGCGATCGTCTCCTTCTTCACCAGCTCCACTGCCTCGATCCGCTTGTGCTTCTCGGCGTGATTGATGGCCTCAGCGATCTTTCCCTTCGCGAGCTCGTCGACGCGGATCTTGAGTGGGTCGGCGATCTCGGCCTTGTTCCACTGCATCTTTTCCGCGCGCGTCTCGTTCAACAGTTCTTCCTGAATCGAGATCAATTCCTGCACGCCACGATGGGCGACTGTCAGTGCCTCGAGCGCGTCTTCCTCGCTGACCTCGAGCGCTCCACCTTCGACCATCATGATCGAGTCCTTCGACGCGGCGACGACGATATCCATGTCGCTGTAGGGGAGTTGCTGGAACGTCGGATTGAGAATCCAGTTATCCTGCACGCGGCCGACGCGTACGGCGCCGATCGGACCCATGAACGGAATCCGCGACGCGTTGAGGGCAAAGGAGGCGGCGACGAGCGCCATCACGTCGGCGTCGTTCTCCTGGTCAGCCGAGATGACGTAGATGAAGACCTGGACCTCGTTCTTGAAACCTTCCGGAAACAGTGGGCGGATCGATCTGTCGATGATGCGCGCCTTCAGGATTTCGGGGTCGGATGGACGGCCTTCACGCTTGATGAATCCACCGGGGATTTTTCCGGCGGCGTAGGCTTTGTCCTTGTACTCGACGAGGAGGGGGAAAAACGGTAGGGGGCTTTCGTTGTCGCTGACTGTGACTGCCGCGAGAACCATCGTCTCGCCGAACTGCACCAGCGCGGATCCTGCGGCCTGCTTCGCCATGCGGCCTGTCTCGATGACGAGGCGTCTACCGGCGAACGTTCTTTCGATGCGTTGCATATGTTGTTTGGTTTTCTTTGAGTTGCACAAACCGCGCGGACGCCATTGTGCGCCGCGCGGTCAGATCAAAGAGCCAGCTTAGTACCGGAGTCCAAGGTCGGCGATGATCTTTCGGTAGCCCTCCAGATCCGTACGCCTGAGGTAGTCGAGAAGACGCCGACGACGCCCGACCATCTTGAGCAGCCCGCGACGGCTGTGGTGATCCTTCGCGTGGGTGCGGAAGTGGGCGGTGAGGTAGTTGATGCGCTCGGTGAGAAGCGCGACCTGCACTTCGGTCGATCCGCTATCGTCTTTGTGAGTGCGGTACTTCTCTACGGTAGGTGTTTTCTCGAATGCCATTTGGATTTGCTCTCGCGCAGGCCTTTTGCCGGCGCCCGACACTGGTTCTTAAATCGCTGTAGCCTTGTAACTTAGACGACCGGAGGGCTCATGTAAAGGCTTACAGTAGTTGGCAGTTCTAGTCGGTCGAGGGCTGTCCGCTAAAAGCTTGAGGACCGAGGGCTGAGGACCAAGTGCATTGATAATTGCGGACTGATTGAGGATCGAGGAGAGAGGACAAAAGCCGAGCCGTGGGCAGTTGGCTGCTTCTGGTTGTAAATCCGCCTTCCCTAACAGTTCCTTCGCTAACAGCTCCTTCGCTAACAGCTCCTTCGCTGAGAGCTGCTTAGCTAATGGCTCTGAGCAGAAAGCACGCTCTTAAAATCAAAGGATTGCACTCCAGAGCTGGTACACCATTACGAAACGCGCACTTGTCAGCGATCCTCGCTCCTCAATCAGTCCGCAATTATCAATGCCGTTGGTCCAAGTCCTCGGTCCTCTATTTCGAGTCCGGGCAGCGAGACGTTAGCTCCCGACTCCGCCTACGAAACCACGTTCCAAAATCCGTATTGGCGCGTCTTGAGAACGACCTCCCCGGAGAATGCAGTGTTTCTTAGAGTAGCGGCGCTCGCGTGCCTGTTATCCGTGCTCCATCCGCAGCCAGTGAAGACGTTGCTCGATGGCAGTGCCCAGCCTTGCGCTGATGTGAAGGAGACGACGTCGGGCGTTCCTGGCGTTCACGTCTATGCCTTCAACGCGAAAAAAATCCCTTCTATCCGCAAGTCGCTGTTCGTGCTCGACACTCTCGAGTGGGAGAGCGGTGACCCGGTGGCGATGCGCGCGGCGGCGGCCGAGTATGACAGGCTCCTAAAGAACGTGAGAGGAGCGCGCGCTCTTGGATACGCAACGAGCAATGGGAATGGTGACTTCGAGATCACCGTGCCTCAAATGGACTCCGTGCTCGTGTTCGGGGAGGCGAGAATGCCGGGTGAGCCGCTCTATTACTCGAGCAAAGTCGTAGCCGCTTCCGGACAGGAAGAGGTTCGAGTAATCCTCCTCATGTGCAACGAGCAACTGCTCTGACCCTTGCTATTCGCGTGCAACTCGATCACCGCGAAAGTAACGGCCGAATAGTTGTGACTTTCAGAGACTTTGATGTCCCGTAATCCGTCAATTTCGTAGAGGCGTTGGGATAGGCCGATTCGACGTTGAGTTCTTTGTAGCGAACGGTCAAAGCCATCTGTGCCTCCAGCGACATCCTTACCTCGGAGGTCAGATGTTACTACGAGGAGCTCTCATTCTGGTCAGCCTGTGGGGCATTTCTCCCAGGCTCACTCCCAAAATCCTGCTCGATGGGACTGCACAGGTATGTCCGGAGGAAGACGCGAAAGACGACACCGCCGGTGTGCGCGGTGTGCACGTCTACGCCTTCGACGCCGCCAAAGTCCCGAAGATTCGCGCATCGCTCGCCGCACTCGACAGCATAAGCTGGGCTGGAGACGGAGTCGAAGCGATGCACACCTTCAGCGCTGAGTACGCCGAGCTTCTGACGGTGCTGAAACACACCCCGAATCTGGGCGGCGCAATCAGCAACGTGAAAGGTGACTTCCAACTCACGGTACCGCGCGCCGACTCGGTTTTGCTTTTTGCGGAGCAAGAGCTGGAAGACGAGCCATTTTTCTTTGCCAGCAAAGTCGTTCCCATCAAAAAACAGACGCAAGTGCGCGTCGTTCTCCCGATGTGCAACAAGCGGCTCTGATCGCTTTTCTCTTAGCGAAGGGTGTGGGCGCCTGTAGTGGAGGGGGCTTCTGGCTAAGGAGTCCAGCGCGGGTCGGGCTTGAACAGCCCGTCCGCAAATCCGACTTTGTGCGCGAGATACAAACCGAATACGACACTCACCGCTCCGGATGCCAGCCGTAGCGATCGCTGCATTCCACTCATTCGTGACGCGAGCAAAAATGACGGCGCCGCGATCGAGAGAGTGATCAGCGTCATCCCAACGACAGTTCCCAACCCGAAGATCACGAGATAAAGAGCCGCCCAACGGGGATCGGGAATCAAGGGGACAATGACGAGGACCGCGGCGGCCGATCCCGCGAGTCCGTGCACCACGCCGACGAAAAAGGGACGCGCTGCACTCACCGATACCGAGCGCGGCGGAATCTCCAGAAGATTGAGAAGGCCCAGGACGATGAGCATGACCGCGACCGCAAATTCCATCGACAGTCCGAGCCGAGGCGTGAACGTAATCCTGAAGAGAATGATTGCGCCACCGACGGTGAGGAGCGTCAGGGTGTGTCCAAATCCCCACGCGGCGCCAAGCCACGTTGCTTTTGCAACCGACCGCTCTCTGCTCGCTATGGCGGTGACCGCCACCACGTGGTCTGAATCGGTAGCGTGTCTCATACCGAGCATGAGGCTCGTGATGAAGGTGAGCAGGAGGCTCATTAAATCGCTTTTGTCTGAGCTCTCACCAGTCCATCACGAAGCAGCAGATCGAACTCCTGCCCGGGCCTGAAGTCCTTCGCGGAGGTGAGCGCGCGACCATCAGGGTCACGCGCCACAGCATAACCGCGCTCGAGCGTCGCGAGCGGGCTCAGGGCATTCAGGCGTGCCGCCGCTGTTCCAACCGTCGCGCGCCGACTGCCAACGATCCGCTCTGATGCCTGTCCAATGCAGCGGGATAATCTCGCCACGTCGGATTGCGCATCTCTCAACCGAGTCGCCATCGCTTCGCTGAGATCACGCCGCGCGAGCGCGAACGCTTTGCCAACCTCCTCGCGAGCAACGCATGCAGCGGCAGCGGCGGCCGACGGAGTCGGAGCGCGTAAATCGGCTACCGCGTCGCAGACGGTGATATCCACCTCGTGTCCAACCGCGGAGATCACCGGCACCGGACACGCGGCAACAGCTCGAGCCACGCGCTCGTCGTTGAAAGCCCAGAGATCTTCCTTGCCGCCACCTCCGCGTCCCACGATTACGACGTCAGCTCCGGCCCACCGCACAACGCGTTTCAGGGCGGCGGTAATCTCCAATGCCGCGCCGTCCCCCTGAACCTTCGCCGGACAAACTACAACCTGAACGCCGCTGTTCCGGGCGCGCAACACCGCGACGATGTCTCGCACCGCGGCACCGTCAGGACTCGTAACGATCGCAACACGCTTGGGAAAGCGTGGAATTGGACGCTTGCGCGATTCCTCGAGTAGACCGTCTCGACGCAGCTTCGACAGAGTGAGCTCCATTGCTTTTCGCCAGAGCCCATCACCTTGCGCCTCGATGCGCATCACTTTGAGCTGAAGATCTGCGCGTGCCGTGTACACAGTCATCTGCCCGTAAACCACGACCTGCATGCCGTCGTCCGGCGGCGCGGGCAGTCCGCGCTGATCGCGCGACCACACCACGCATCTGATCTGCGCGGTCGCGTCACGCAGGCAGAAATACCAGTGCCCGTTTCTGTGGCACTTGAAATCGCTGATCTCGCCGCACACCCAAAGCGGGTGCAACCCCGACTCAACCAGCGCGCGCGCTTCGAGCGCGAGATCCGAGACCGATGCGGGCGTTGCCGGCGTAAATCCGATTCCGGCTCTGCCGAGCACCGATGTGAACAAATCGTATGATTCCGCTCTCATCTGAGACTGAGACTCAGCTCCGCAGCCCGAACCGTGTTCGCCATCAACATCGCGATTGTCATGGGCCCGACTCCACCCGGAACGGGGCTAATCAGCGACGCGACTTTGCGGACCGATTCGAAATCGACGTCGCCCTCGAGACGCGTGCCGGTCTTGGATTTCTCGTCCTTCACGCGATTCGTTCCCACGTCGATTACGACAGCACCTTTCTTCACCATGTTGCCGGTGACAATCCCCGATCGGCCAGCCGCGACAATGAGAATGTCTGCAGAGCGAGTGTGCTCGCGCAGATCTTTCGTCCGCGAGTGACAAACCGTGACAGTGCAATTCGCATCGGTCGTATTCTGCATCATGAGCGCCGCCATGGGCTTTCCGACGATGTTGCTGCGGCCGATTATCACGCAATGCTTTCCAGGTGTCTCGACGCCACACTCTTTGAGGAGAACCTGGATCCCGGCGGGGGTGCACGGAATGAATCCGTCGCGCTCCCCGACCAGCATCTTTCCGACGTTGATGGGATGAAATCCGTCCACATCCTTGTTGGGATCGACACTCCTGATCACAAAATCCGGATCGATCTGCTTGGGCAGAGGCATCTGTACCAGGATGCCGTGAATTCTGGGATCATCGTTCAAGGCGTCGACATGCGCCAGAAGCTCCGACTGCGAGGTATCAGCCTCCAAGCGCATCGTGAGGCTGTACATGCCAGCTTCTTCGGTGGCCCGGCCCTTCGCGGCGACGTAGACCGCGCTCGCCGGATCGTCCCCGACGAGAATCACCGCGAGACCAGGCTTGACTCCGCTCTCCGCGAGTTTTTTCACCCGCTCCGCTACATCCGCGCGAATTTTCTTCGCGATCGCGCGGCCGTCGATCAACTCAGCGGGCAAAGTCCACTGCTCGCGTCTCCCTGATCAGCACAACCTTGATCTGTCCCGGGTACTGAAGCTCGGCCTCGATTCGCCGCGCGATCTCCTCGCTGAGGGTCGCCATGCGAGGGTCATCGACTTCTTCCGGAGTTACAATGACACGCACTTCGCGCCCAGCCTGTATCGCAAAAACTTTCTCGATTCCCTTGTAGCTCGAGGCAATCTTCTCTAGTCCCTCGAGACGTTTGACATAGGTCTCAAACGCCTCGCGACGCGCGCCTGGTCTGGCACCAGAGATCGCATCCGCAGCCTGCACCAGCACCGAGATCTCACTCTCGTGCGGGACGTCGTCGTGGTGCGCGGCAATGCAGTTGACTACCAGCGGATTCTCCCCATAGCGAGTCGCCATCTCGACGCCGAGCTGTACGTGGGTGCCCTCGTGCTCGTGCGTGAGAACCTTTCCGACATCGTGGAGCAACGCGCCGCGACGGGCCATTGGAACATCAAGACCGAGCTCGGCGGCCATGATCCCGGCGAGCCAGGCAACTTCCTTCGAGTGATTCAGAATGTTCTGCCCATAGCTCGTCCGCCAACGCATGCGACCGATAAGCTTCACCAGCTCGGGATGCAGGCCGTGCACGCCGCTCTCGTACGCCGCCTGTTCGCCGGTCTCGATGATCGAGGCGTCCACTTCCTGCCGGGACTTGTTGACGACCTCTTCGATGCGACCCGGATGGATACGCCCATCCGCGACCAACTTCTCCAGAGAGAGCCGCGCGACCTCCCGCCGGATTGGATCGAAGCACGACACCACTACCGTGTCCGGAGTGTCGTCAATGATGACGTCGACGCCCGTAGCCAGCTCGAAGGCGCGAATGTTTCGCCCTTCACGCCCAATGATGCGGCCTTTCATTTCATCATTCGGCAACGCCACGGCTGAAACCGTGGCCTCGACACTCTGCTCCGCGGCAATTCTCTGAATAGCGAGCGCTATGATCTTCTTTGCCTCGCGCTCGGCGTTGCGCTTCGCGGTCTCGCGGATCTCGCGCATCTGGTTTGCGGCGTCGGCGTGCGCCTCTTCCTCCATACGGTGAATGAGCTCAGCCTTGGCGTCGTTCGCCGAAATTCCCGCGAGCTGCTCCAACCTGCGGCGCTCTTCGCCGAGGAGCTTCTCGAGCTCTTGTTCACGCTGAGAGAGTGTTCGCTCGCGGGCCCCCAGGTTTTCGGCTCGGCGTGCGGTGTCCCGTTCGCGCTGCTCCAACAGATCGTACTTGCGATTGAGCTGTCCTTCGCGATCAGCAACCCGGCGCTCCTCGCGCTCGACCTCTTCGCGACGTCCGCGGACTTCGACCTCCCATTCTTCGCGAAGTCGGATCAGCTCTTCTTTTCCACTGAGGACCGCAGCTTTCCTGAGACTCTCGGCCTCTCGCTGCGCTTCGCCTACAATTCTTTTGGAAGTCTCTTCGGCGGTTGAGTGGGCCTGCTCCTGGCGGCGGAGCTCCAGTCGCCCTCCGATTTTTCTGCCGATATAGAAAAAAACCGCGCTGGCAAGAACAAACAGAAGTATGCCGGCTGCGGGTAACCACGCCGTGTTCGTCATATCGAAGATCTATGTTGGGCCCGCGGCAAAGCCACAGGCGGCCCGGTATCGCGCCGATAATTCGTCGCGTAGCTGTGTCTAAGGTAATGCTTTGCCTTAGAGTCGGGCTAGAGTCTTGGATCTCCGCTCGCTCTGGCCACTAACACCAAAGGTTAAAGGCCACCGAGACGGCCCCGCTTCGACTAGCTACCGAGACGGAAGTTTCATCCGGATGAAGCGGATTTCTCGGATTTAGCGGATCGATCCCAATGGCGATCTGGTCTATAACGCCAGGGCTCCTTTCTTTTTGTTATTTGCATTGAGAGGTCTTTCTGGCGGGAAGAAGCCGGCCCGAGCGGCTGTTCCTAAGAAAGATCTTAGCCCCGGCGAGATGCTCTCCTACGCCACGTTGAGCCAAAGCAGTATCCGATGCATCCGAAAAATCCGCTTCATCCGGATGAAACTTCCGTCTCGGTGGCCAGACCTCTTTGGTGTTAGTAGCCAGACGAAGCAATCCGCCTTTTCCGTTTCGTCCGCCGCTACTTCCGCGATAACCTTCCTCGTAGTAGCCAGAGAATGGATACAACACCCAAGAGTCGTCGTTGCCAGTGAACCCGATCCCGAGGATTCAAACGCGAATCAGTCTTTTCGCTTCGCGGGCGGTAGCCACGGCCGGATCTCGGCACTCAGCCGCTTCATCGACACAGCGAGATCCTCCCCGGCCTCTCGCGCATCGAACAGCTCGTCGGTGATGCTGAGCGCGGCTAGGATCGCTGCCTTCTGGGTCTCGACAATGTTGCCGGCTCGCATCGTCTGTTTGATCACATTGTCGACGTGCTCTGCCACCGCGCGCGTCCGCTCGGGACTGACATCACTTCGAATAGAGTATTCGTCGCCAAGGATAGTGACGCGGACCACGTTCTTTTTCGAGCTCAACGCGTCGCCACTCCGTCGTGCTGCTGTTTGAGGAAACGCACCCTCTCGATCATCTGCTGGGTGCGCACCCGCGCCGCCTCGAGCCGATTGTTGAGGCCCGCGTTCTCACGCTCCAGAAACTGTATCCGTTCAGGAGAAGCTACGCCTTTCACGCCCGTCGACTCCAGCCCCTTGAGCTTTGCCTCGGCCTGAAGCGCACGACGCCGAAACGCGGCTAGCTCGTCACCGAGATGCTTCACGAGTTGCTCGAGTTCCGCAAACGCGGCTTGCTCAGGACGTACGCTGTCGGACACCCAGTTCTCCTTGGAGCGCTTGAACGATTCTCTCGGTCCTGCCCTGAACTTCTTTGTCCTTTAGTGTGCGGTCCGGATGCCGGAACGTCAACGCCCACGCGAGACTGCGCGACCCTTCCGGAATTCCCTGACCCACAAACTCGTCGAATAGCGTGAGAGTCTCCAGTAGATCGCCCGCTTCCTTGCGTATGACTGCTTCGATTTGAGCCGCGGTCACAGTTGTCGGGGCAACGAGGGCGAGATCGACCTGCGCTCGCGGAGTCGCTGGGATCGGCCGATAGGTGCGGCGCCTGGGCGGAGACTCTTCGATTGCCTCTAGGTTGAGCTCGAGTCCGAACGCGGGTTTCGCCCAGACTGGAGCGTCGAGCGTGAGGCGTCGCGCGATGCCAATCACTTTCCCATCGATAACGACATCCCACAGCGTTTGGCCGGACGCGGGCACCATCCTTAGCTCAGCCCCGGGAAACGCCGCGGCCGCAGTCGATTCCGCCAGATACTTGATGTCCCACTCATCGAAGCTCTCGGGGTTGGGCCTGGTGAAATGAGTGGGCGAGCGCTGCCCCATGACGAGCGCTGCTACGCGCATCTCCTCGCGAGGGAGTCGCACGGTCCTTCCGTCCGGGAGATTCGACAAACGATCCGACGCAAAGAACGCGGTACCAATCTCGAACAATCGAACGTTCCCCTGCATCCGCGCGAGATTGTGCTCAGCGCGTCCGACCAGCGTCGTCAAAAGATCTCCCCGCAGGAATGCCTCGTCCTCGGCGAGCGGATTGGCGACGCGCACTGTAGCGCCCTTTCTCTCAGCGACGAAAGGCAACGGACGCACCTCATTGAGTCCCGCGCCCACGAGTGACTCACGCACTCTCTTGATTGCCGCCACAAGGGGCGCATCGGGCACCGAGCTGGCGCGGAACGGACGAAGCTCGGACGAAAACGCATCGTACCCGCGCAGTCGCGCAATTTCTTCCGCGAGATCTGCCTCGCCACGAACGTCGTGACGCCAGCTCGGCGGCGAAACCTTGACGATGTCTTTCGCTTCTGGCGCAATCCTGAATCCAATCGATCTCAGATTTCTTTCGACTTCACCAGCGTCGACCGGTTCGCCGAGGAGACGTGCGACGCGCGCCAGCTTCAGGGAGATAGGCTGTGGCTTCTTCGGGAGTGGATACAGATCGATCGGGTTCCCGACAGCGTTGCCGCCAGCAACCGAAAGAATCAGGCGGACCGCGTAGTCGACCAGCGACGGAATTGCTTCGGCATCTACACCGCGCTCGAATCGGTAGCTGGCGTCGGTCGAGATGCCGAGGGTCCGGCGGGCCGCTCGGATGCGCGTTGGGTTGAAAGCCGCAACCTCGAGAAAGATGTCCGTCGTCGCGTCGGTGACTTCACTTCCGCTCCCACCGATGATTCCGGCGATCGCCTGCGCGCGCTCGGCGTCACCGATCACGACAGCGCCTGGCGGCAGTGTTCGATCAACTCCGTCGAGAGTGCGGATCAATTCTTCGCCGCGCGTTTTGCGCACGACGACCGTCGCGCGCGCGAGCTTTTGGAGATCGAACGCGTGCATCGGTTGGCCGAAGCCCTGGAGCATGTAATTGGTCGCATCGACAACGTTGTTGATCGAGCGCGAGCCCACGGCCTCGAGGCGACGAACGAGCCATTCCGGGCTCGGACCGACCTTGAGTCCAGTGATCACCGCGCCTGCGTATCTGAGGCAGCCATCGGTATCTTCGAGACGGACCGTTACGTTCCCGACAGATCCGGAAGTGGCTTTCACACTGTGGGTCCGGATGACGACCTGCTTTTCCTCGGCGATCTCCGGTCGAGTAACCACGCCACCGGTCGCGGCGGCGATCTCACGCGCGAGGCCCTCGTGCGAGAGGAGATCGGAGCGATTCGGAAGCACGTCGATTACGAGCCGCGTGTCGCCAATCGGCATCGCCTCGAGAAATCTGGTTCCCGGTTTGGCCTCGATGTCGAGCGCCATGATACCGGCGTGATCCTGCCCGAGTCCGAGCTCACGCGCGGAGCAAAGCATACCTTCCGAAGTTTCGCCGCGGATCTTTCGCTTCTCGATTTTTATTCCGCCGGGCAATACGGCGCCGACAGGCGCGAATGGATAGAGAGTGTTCGCGACGACGTTTGGAGCGCCGCAGACTACCTCGAGCAAAGCTCCAGTGCCGGCATCCACTTTCGTGACCCAGAGGTGATCCGAGTTTGGATGCTTTGCCGCTTCGACAACGCGACCGATGACAACGTCCCGCAGATCTTCACGAACGGCCACGAGATCATCGACGGTCGCACAGCGCGAAGTGAGGAGATCGCGCAGCTCGCCCGGCGTTAGTGTGAAGGGCACGAAGGCGCGCAGCCATTCGTACGACGCGTTCATCGGGCAATCTGATAGAGGAATCTCACATCAGAGTCGTAGAGAATTCTGATGTCAGGGATGTCGTAGCGCAGCATTGCGATGCGCGCCGGTCCCATACCGAAAGCCCAACCGGTGTAGCGATCCGCATCCAGGCCCGCGGCACTGATGACGGATGGATGCACCATGCCCGATCCCAGGATCTCCATCCAGCCAGTGCCCTTGCAGCTCGGACAACCTGTTCCGTGACAGAGCTGACATTCGACATCCATCTCAGCCGACGGCTCAGTGAATGGGAAATAGCTCGGGCGGAAGCGCGTTTTGGTTTTGCCGAAGAATCTGTTCGCGAAATGAGTGAGCGTCGCCTTGAGATCCACGAAGCTCACGCCGTCGTCGATGGCCAAGCCCTCGATCTGTGCGAACATCGGCGCATGCGAAGCGTCGAAGAAATCTCTGCGGTACGCGTTACCCGGGCTCAGAATTCTGATGGGCGGTTTGTGATTCTGCATCGTCCGGATCTGCACCGGAGACGTGTGGGTGCGCAGCATTACCCCCTCACCGAGGTACAGCGTGTCGTGCAGATCGAGAGCGGGATGATCCGGCGGGAAGTTGAGCGCGGTGAAGTTATACCATTCCGTTTCCGCCTCGGGGCCGAGCGCGATCGTGAAACCGAGCTCCCGGAAAATCTCTTCGATCTCCTCGATTACGAGCGTCACCGGATGGCGCGAGCCGAGCCATTGCCGGCGCGCAGGCATCGTGAGATCGATTTCTCTCTTCGATGAGCTCGCCGCTTCGAGCTGCCGACGGCGCTCCTCGAGTCGTGTCTCCAGCTTCGCTTTGACGGCGTTGATCAGAGAGCCGGCTTCGCGAAGCTCTCCTGGCGCGAGTGACGGAAGCTGCTTGAACAGGTCGGGGAGTCTTCCCGACTTTCTGCCGAGGAGGGATGTGCGGGCCTCCTCGAGCGACGCCGCGTTGACTGCGGCGTCGATGAGCTTTACGCCTTCATCGGCGAGAGTGGTGACGAGCTGCTGGAATTCAGAAAGCGTCACGGATTACCGCGACGTTACGCGGCGTCCAGGGCTGACTTCGCCTTCTCAGCGAGCGCGGTAAACGCGGCGGTGTCGTTGACGGCGATGTCGGAGAGAACTTTCCGGTCGATCTCGATTCCGGCCTTCTTCAGGCCGTGCATGAAGACGGAGTAGGACATTCCGTGCTGATGCGCGCCGGCGTTGATGCGGATGATCCACAGCTTCCGGAAATCGCGCTTCTTGTTCTTGCGGTCGCGGTACGCGTACTTCCAGCCGCGCTCGACGTTCTCCTTCGCTGCTTTCCATAGTTTGCTCCGGGCGCCGAAGGCACCACGGGCTGCTTTCATTACCTGCTTTTTGCGCTTAAGTCGCGCGACGTTCGATCTTACGCGTGGCATATGAGTGCTCCCTTACGCCTGAAGAAGGCGCTTGATGTTCTTGACTTCACCGTTGGTCTGCATCGTCGTGCTCTGACGAAGATTCCGCTTTCTCTTCGGCGACTTCTTGGTGAGAATGTGGCTCTTGAAGGCGCGCATGCGCTTCACTTTCCCGGAGCCCGTGATCTTGAAGCGCTTTCTGGCGCCCTTGTGTGACTTCATCTTCGGCATTGAAATCCCTTTATGTCTATCGCGCGTTTGTTAACGCGAAAGTGAATACCTCTTCCCGCATCCCGCATCCCGCATCCCGCTACTTGGGCGCCAAAATCATCGTCATGAACTTCCCTTCGAACTTCGGATCGCTCTCGATCTTCGCGACATCCGCGAGCTCCTGCGCGACGCGATTTACCACCTGACGTCCGAGCTCCGGGTGGGCGATCTGTCGGCCACGGAACATCAACGTCACCTTCACCTTATTGCCTTCGTTCAGGAACTCCCGCGCGTGGCGGGTCTTCGTCATGAAGTCGTGCTCTTCGATCCCAGGGCGGTACTTCACTTCCTTGAGATGAATCACGTGCTGCTTTTTCTTGGCTTGGCGGGCCATCTTCGCCTGCTCGAATTTGAATTTCCCGTAGTCCATGATGCGGGCAACGGGCGGCCTCGCCATTGGTGCGACTTCTACCAGATCCAGTCCCTGCTCGATCGCTGCGGCTAGCGCCGTCTCGACGTCCATGATGCCGAGCTGTGCTCCGTCGGCGGCGATGACTCTGATGGGACTGATGCGAATCTGCTTGTTGACGCGTACGCGCTTGGTGGTGTCCTGAATATGAGCTACCCTTGAAAATAGAAATAAAAAAAGCGGACCCCGTTTATGGAGTCCGCGCGACTGGACGCCGCCGGTTCGAATGGCGGAATTCAGAGGCCAGAACTCCTGCAGCACGCCTCGAACATCGAGGGCCAGAGGGTGGAGAAATCCGCCCGGATTTCCCGCTTATCGCATTGTGATTGCTAAAGATACGATTCCTTCCAGAGCGACGCAAGGTTAGCGGTGAGGACCGAGGGCCGAAGACTAACGCGCGAGGACCGAGGACTCTGACCAAGGGCATTGATAATTGCGGACTGATCGAGGAGCGAGGACTGCGGACAAGTGCGGGTTTCGTATGGCGTACCAGCTCTGGAGGGCAAGCCTTTGCTTTTAAGAGCGTGCTTTCTGCTCAGAGCCATTAGCTAAGCAGCTCTCAGCGAAGGAGCTGTTAGCGAAGGAACTGTTAGCGAGGACGGCTCACAACCAGACCTCGGCCAACTGGTCCACCGCTCGGCTTTTGTCCTCGGTCCTCGCTCCGCAATCAGTCCGCAATTATCAATGCACTTGGTCCTCAGCCCTCGATCCTCTAGCCAAGAGCTGAGAACCGATCGCCGAGAACTGCCGAACAATCGCGAACTGATTGCGGCTCGTCAAATCATCTGTCGTTCAGCCCGCAGTTGCGAGTCGCCAAGTGACCAGTTCGCAAGTCTGCAATCCGCAGTTTAGTCCCGGCTCGAGGTAGTGCGGTCAGACTTTCGGCGTGCCCGAGTTCCTCCTAGATTCGGCGAAATGACCAGCGGAGGAAATCCGGAAAAGCGCATCTCCGTGGATGGAATCGGCGGCGTGTTCATCTACGCCGACAACGCGAAGGCGCTCTCACTCTGGTATGCCCAGCATTTTGGGCTACAGCTCGAGACCTACGAGGACGGAAAGATCTTCGGAATCGAGTTCAAGCACCGCCGCCTCGGTGATTCGTCGCAGATCGAGTCCGTTGTGTTCTCGATTAATCAGTCGAAGACTCACCTCGGCGAAAAGCGGCAGGAGGCGATGGTCAACTATCGGGTGAGAGACCTGCCCGCGTTCCTAACGCAGCTCAAGGCAGATGGTATCGAGATCGAAAAGACGGAGGATTTCGACTACGGTCGCTTCGCATGGATCCGCGACCCCGAAGGGAATCAGATCGAGTTGTACCAACCTCTTTAGCGCTCGTGGTCGGGTCTGGGCGCTCCGCTTGGCACGTTCAAAACTGAAGCGGCTAGCAGTTAGCTTTGCAGCCGTAGCCCGTAGCTTTCATACTGGGGCTCAAGGCGTCGTTCCCTCTTTCTCTCTAACACTGAAG